>DAIUBZ010000034.1:12406-12719 GCA_036846445.1 Sphingopyxis sp.
GCGTCCAGCCGGTGGCGGCGGGTGTTGCCGATGCATTTTGATTATTTGGCGCGCAATGCGCTGTCACTGTTATGATGGCGCATCCTTGTTTCATTTATGTGACAATTTGCGATATTTCTTGCAGACCCGCCGAATCAGTGCCAGCTTTGCGTCAGAACCGGGTTGCAAAACATTTGGCGGGAGCAGGAAAATGGCGAAAAACATGGGCGTATATGGGCTGTTGGCCCTTGGGCTGGCACCCTTCAATCTGGCCGCTGCCCAGCCGGTGGCGGCGGGCGATGGCCCGGACCGGGCAATACATGTGTCGGCAGCG
>DAIUBZ010000035.1:0-12403 GCA_036846445.1 Sphingopyxis sp.
AAAAATCGGGTTTCTGAATGAGGCTGAGGGGCTGTTCGGGGTGCGGCCCGTCATCCGCCCCCTTGCGGCCTATGACCCCTATCTGGCCGAGATCGCCCGGTTGGTCCCGCCCGCTGGGCCGGATGACCGCCGCGATCTTGCCACGCGGGTCGATGCGCTGTTTGACCAGTTCATCATCCCCGCCGACCGGCTGAAACCCGTGTTTGAGGCGGCGATGGCCGCCTGCCGCGCCCGGACGGCGGCGCATATCGCCATGCCCGCTGGCGAGACGTTCGAGCTGGGGTTTGTCACGAACAAGGCGTGGAGCGGCTATAATTATTATCTGGGCAATTTCAAAAGCCGGATCGAGATTAACACCGACCTGCCGGTCCGCCTGCCCCGCGCCATCGACCTTGGCTGTCACGAGGGCTATCCCGGCCACCATCTGATGGGCAGCCTGGCGGAGCAGCGGCTGGTGCGCCAGCGCGGCTGGGTAGAATATAGCGTCTATCCGCTGTTCAGCCCGCAAGCGGTGATTGCCGAGGGCACCGCCAACCACGGCATTGTCATGGCCTTTCCCGGCGATGAAAAACAGGCGGAGGAGCGGCGGGTGATGTTGCCGCTGGCCGGAATCCCGGTGCCCGATGACGACGCCTATTGGCAAGTTCAGGCGGCGATGAAGGGGCTGGCGCAGGTGCGGATCACCATCGCCCAGCAATATCTGGACGGGGAAATCAGCCGGGCGGACGCCATCGCCGCGACCCAGCGCTATTTGCTGACGTCACCCGCCCGCGCGGCGCAATCGGTTGGTTTTACCGAAAAATATCGCAGCTATGTCATCAATTATAGCTTGGGTGAGGAGTTGGTCCGCGCCTATCTGGAACACGGCGGTGCCGATGCCGCCACCCAGTGGGCGCGGTTTGAGCGGCTGATCAGCGCGCCGGTGCATCCCCGCGATTTGCTGGTGCGGTGACGGCGGCGGCGCGCCCACCGGTGCTGGTGCTGGCGGCGCTTGCCGAGGAAGCCAATGCGCTGCTCCCCGGCGCGGGCGAGGCGGTGCCTGACCCGGCGTTTCCCCACCGCCGGGTGGACCAGCATGGGCGCACCATCATCATTGCCGTGTGCGGGGTGGGCAAGGCCAATGCCGCCGCCGCCGGCGCGGTGCTGGCGGCGAGGCACCCCCCTGCCCTGATCGCCATGACCGGCACCTGTGGCAGTTTGACCGGGCGGGCGGGCGGCACTTTCTGGATCAGCGCGGCGGCGCAGCACGATTATGGTGCCCGGCTGGACAGCGGCTTTGTCCATTACCGCGCGGGCGACTGGCCGATTGGTCCGGCTGGGCCCGCCCATTTTTCCGCGATGGCCGATCCCGGCCTGGGCCTGCCCCATGCGGTGATTGCCAGTGGCGACAGTTTTGTGGCCGATGCCGCCCATGGCACAGCGATTGCGGCGGCGCTGGGCGCGGATCTGGTGGATATGGAGGTGGCGGCGGTGGCGCAGTTGGCGGCGCGGCTGAACCTGCCATGGGCGGCGATCAAGGCGGTGACCGACGACGCCAATGGCGCCAGCGGCGGCGATTTCATGGACAATCTGGGCCGCGCCGCCGCCGCCGCTGCCGATGCCATGGCCCGGCTGATCGCGCGGGTTTGACTGGCCGGGACCGCGTCCCGCTGCTAGGGCGCATGGCATGACCACGCCCATCACCGCCCACGACCGCCGCACCTTTGCGATCATCTCCCACCCCGATGCGGGCAAGACCACGCTGACCGAAAAATTGCTGCTGGCGGGCGGGGCCATCCATGTGGCCGGCGAGGTCAAGGCGCGCGGCGCGGCGCGGCGGGCGCGGTCGGACTGGATGAAGATTGAGCAGCAGCGCGGGATTTCCGTCACCTCGTCGGTGATGACCTTTGCCCATGCGGGGCTGGTGTTCAATCTGCTCGACACGCCGGGGCATGAGGATTTCTCCGAGGATACCTACCGCACCCTGACCGCCGTGGACAGCGCGGTGATGGTGATCGACGCGGCCAAGGGGATTGAGCCGCAGACGCTGAAATTGTTTGAGGTGTGCCGCCTGCGGAATGTCCCGATCCTGACCTTTATCAACAAGGTGGACCGCGAAGGCCAGGCCCCCTTTGCCCTGCTCGACGAGGTCGCGGACCGGCTGGCATTGGATGTTGCGCCGCTGAATTGGCCGGTCGGGCTGGGCGGGGAGTTTGAGGGGATTTACGATCTGGTCCGCCCCGCGCTGATGCAGCCGGGACCGGGCGATGCCTCGCGCGAATATGACGGCGTGCGCACGCCGCTGGCCGGGCTGGACGATCCGGCGCTGGCGGCGCGGCTGTCGGCCCCGGCGCTGGCCCGGCTGCGCGAGGAAGTTGACCTGGCCAGCGCCTGTTATGCGCCCTTTGACGTGGCGGCCTATCAGGGCGGCAATCTGACGCCGGTAATTTTTGGCTCGGCGCTGAAATTGTTCGGCATTGCCGACTTGCTCGCCGCATTGGCCGCCCATGCGCCCGGCCCACAGCCCCAACCCGCCGATCCCGGCCCGGTGGACCCCGATGACCCGGCAGTGACTGGCTTTATTTTCAAGGTTCAGGCGAATATGAACCCGGCCCACCGCGACCGCATTGCCTTCATGCGGCTGTGTTCCGGCAAATTCACTCGGGGGATGCGGCTGACTCAAGCTGGGACCGGCAAGCAAATCGGGATCAGCCGGCCGATGCTGTTCCTGGCGCAGGACCGGGAAATGGCCGACGAGGCGTTTCCTGGCGACATTATCGGTATTCCCAACCATGGCGTGCTGCGCGTCGGCGACACTTTGTCGGAACGCAGCGATGTGATGATTACCGGCTTGCCCAATTTTGCGCCCGAAATCCTGCGCCGGGTCGCGCTGGTTGATCCCACCAAAACCAAGCAGTTGCGCAAGGCACTTGAGGATATGGCCGAAGAGGGGATCATTCAATTGTTCACCCCGCAAATCGGGGCGGCGCTGATCGTCGGCGTCGTGGGGCAGTTGCAGCTAGAGGTGCTGATCAGCCGGCTGGAGGCGGAGTATAAGGTCGAGGCGCGGCTGGAACAAAGCCCCTATGACACTGCCCGCTGGATCACCGCGCCGGATGCCAAAACCTTGGACGCCTTTGCCAGCGAACATCGCGGCGCAATGGCCAGCGACCGCGACGGCGCGCCGGTATTCATGGCCAAGGACGGGTGGGAACTCAATTATGTCGCCGAGCGCAACCCTTCGATGCGCTTCACTGCAACCAAGGAACGCATGGTGTTGCCCGTGTCCTGACGGCGCGCACCCATTATGCCGATTTGGGCAAATCCGCGACCAGCGTGTGCAGCTCGCCCGCTTCATACATTTCCATCATGATGTCGCTGCCGCCGACAAATTCGCCTTTGACATAGAGTTGGGGGATGGTCGGCCAGTCGGAAAATTCCTTGATCCCCTGCCGGATTTCCATGTCCTGAAGCACGTCCACACTGTGAAACGCCACGCCCAGATGGTCGAGGATCGCGGTGGCGCGGTTCGAAAAGCCGCACTGCGGGAACAAAGGCGTGCCCTTCATGAACAGCACGACATCATGGCCGTTTACCAATTCGCTCAGCCGGTCGGTTACATTGGTCATCGCAAAAAACTCCGTTCAAATCACTCAGGCAGCACCGTGGTCAGTTGCAGCGCGTGCAATTCATTGCCCATCCGCCCACCCAGCGCGGCATAGACCGCCTTGTGCCGGGCGATGTGACTCATCCCGGCAAAGCTGGCGCTGACCACCCGCGCGGCATAATGGTCGCCGTCCCCGGCCAGATCGCGGATTTCGATCACCGCATCGGGAAATGCGGCGGCGATCAGCGCGCGGATATCGTCGGCGGCCATGGCCATTGCAGCATTCCTCAATTCAGTCCGGCGTCAAACCTGGTCGATGAACTGGCGGCGGGCCTCGCTCATCTTGGTCTCCAGCATGGAGCGGATTTCGCCGTGGTCAACATCCACCCCGGCGGCGGTCAGATCACCGGTCAGCTTGCGGATCACATCCTCATCGCCAACCTCCTCAAAATCGGCTTGCACCACCGACTTGGCATAGGCGTCAGTTTCCGCCGGGGTCAGCCCCATGCGCGCCGCCGCCCATTCGCCGATCAACCGGTTGCGGCGGGCGGCAATCCGGAACTGCAGATCCTGATCATGCGCAAATTGCGCCTCGAACGCCCGGGCGCGGTCATCAAATTGGGTCATGCCAGTTCCTCGCTCGGCGCGCACATCGCCCCGCATCCACTGCCTGAAATAGGCGGCGTTGCCGCGCGGCGCAAGGGTGTCGCGCTGCGGTTTCATCGCGCGGCGCTTGACGCCGGCGCGGCGGGTCGGGCATGGCCGGGGCATGACAAACCCGCCGCCGCTGATGCTGTTCAACAGCCTGACCCGCCAGCCCGAGCCGTTCCGGCCCGTCCATCCCGGCGAAGCGCGCATCTATAGCTGCGGCCCGACCGTCTATAATTATCCGCATATCGGCAATATGCGCGCCTATGTTTTTGCTGACACGCTGGGCCGGGCGCTTGGCCATTTTGGCTATGCGCTGCGCCACGTCATCAACATCACCGATGTCGGCCATTTGACCGACGACGCCGATGCGGGCGAGGACAAGCTGGAAAAGGCCGCCGCCGAGCGCGCCCAATCGATCTGGGACATCGCCCGCCATTATACCGAGGCCTATTGGGCCGATTTTGCCGCGCTGAACTGCCGCCAGCCGGCCCATTGGTCGATCGCCACCGACTATGTGCCCGCGATGATCGACTTTGCCGCCAGCATCGCCGACCGCCATTGCTATGCCCTGCCCAGCGGCCTCTATTTCGACACCAGCACGGTCGCCGATTATGGCAGCCTGGCCCGGTCGCCCTCGGCGGCCACCGCCGAGGCAGCAGCACGGATTGACCCGGTGGCGGGCAAGCGCAACCCGGCAGATTTTGCGATCTGGCGCGCCACCCCGCCGGGCGAGACGCGGCAGATGGAGTGGGACAGCCCGTGGGGGCGCGGCGCGCCGGGCTGGCATCTGGAATGCAGCGTGATGAGCCGGGCGTTGCTGGGACTGCCGTTCGACATTCACACCGGCGGCATTGACCACCGCGAGATTCACCACCCCAATGAAATTGCGCAAAATCAGGCGATTGGTGGGTGCGGCGGGCTGGACTGCACCGATCACAGCGGCGCGCGCATCTGGATGCACAACAATTTCCTGATCGAACGCAGCGGCAAGATGAGCAAATCGTCGGGTGAGTTTCTGCGGCTGAAACTGCTGACCGACCGGGGCTATCACCCGCTCGCCTATCGGCTCATGTGCCTGCAGGCCCATTATCGCAGCGAATTGGAGTTTAGCTGGGAGGGGCTGGGCGCAGCCCTCACCCGGCTGAAGCGGTTGGTGATGGCCCATGAGAAGTGGGTCGGCCGCCTGACTGATCCGGCGCGCACCCCCGGCGACAGTTGGCAGCATGGGCGGGCAACGCGCGAGCTGGTTGCGCGTTTTGATGCCGCCATCGCCAATGATCTGGGCACGGCGGAGGCGCTGACGGTGCTGGACGAGGCTTTGGCGACCAAGGGCCATGCTCCCGAATGTGTGGTGACCGCCGCCAGCCACATGGACCGGGTGTTGGGGCTGGGGCTGGACCGGCTCACCCGGACCGATCTGCGCGTGCGGCCAGCAGCAGCGGCGATCAGCGAAGACCAGATTGCCGCCGCGCTGGCCGAACGCACCGCGGCGCGCGCGGCCAGGGATTTTGCCCGGTCTGACGCCATCCGCACCGAACTGGCCGCCGCCGGGGTCGAGGTGATGGACGGCGATCCGCTGGGCTGGGACTGGAAATTGGCGTGAGCAGCCGGGCAGCGCCATGAGCAAAACCACCGCCGTCATCACCGGTTTGGTGCGTCCGCTGCTCGAGGCGCAACTGCCGGACTGGATTGAGGCGCATTGGTTTTTCACCGAGGCGGAAGGTGCAGCGCTGGCTCCCATCGCCGAAATCGGCTGGTTCGACATGATGGACCGGGACGCGATGGCGCGGGTGATTGCGGCGGCCACCCGGCTGCGCTGGCTGAACAGCATCTATGCCGGGCTGGACGGGATGCCGCTCGCTGCGTTGCGGGCGCGGGGCACCATCGTCACCCACGGCGCGGGGATCAATGCGGTCACTATCGCCGAATATGTCGTGATGGCCATGCTGACGGTTGCGAAGGGCTATGCCGAGGTGGTGCGGGCCGGCGACCGGCGCGAGTGGCTGGTCGATTCGCCGGGCAAGCGCGAATTGGCGGGCAGCCGGGCGCTGTTGTTGGGCTATGGTGCGATTGGCCGGTTAATCCAGCCCCGGCTGGCGGCGCTGGAGGTGGGGGTGACGGTGGTGCGGCGCACGCCCGGACCGGAGGGCGGACCAGAGGCTTTGACCCCCGATCAATGGCGCGCGCGGCTGGGCGAGTTTGATTGGGTGATATTGGCGGTGCCAGCCACCCCGGCAACCGACGGGATGATCGGCGCGGCAGAACTGGCGGCGATGAAGCCGGACGCGGTGCTGATCAACATTGCGCGCGGCAGCGTGGTCGATCAGGACGCGCTGCTGGCGGCGCTGACCGCCCGGACGATTGGCGGCGCGTTTCTGGACGTGACCACGCCCGAACCCTTGCCCGCTGACCATCCGCTGTGGGCCGCGCCGGGCGCGCACATCAGCATGCATTTGTCGGGCCGGGCGCAGGACCAGATGGTGGTGCGAAGTGTCGCGCGCTTTGCAGGCAATCTGGCGCGGTGGCAGCGCGGCGAGCCGGTCGCGCCGCAATTTGACCTGACGCTCGGCTATTGACCGGGCGGCCGATTGATCGGCCCTATTTGCCCGCCGCCCCGAAATAGCGTTCGCGGATGCCCAGCGGAACAATGGTGGCGGCAGTCTCGGCATTTTTGGCGCTGGCCGCCACCCCGCCCTCGCCCACCCAGCCCGCCGGGCCGAGCCGTTCCAGCGGTTTGAACGCGGCCTTATAGGCCATGCGCGGCGAGCCATCGATCCAATAGCCCAGATAGACATAGTCCAGCCCCGCCGCCGCCGTGCGGGCGATATGGTCGAGGATGATATAGGTGCCCAGCCCGCTGCGCAGCGGGTGGGCCGCATCGAAAAAGCTGTACACCATCGACATGCCATCGCTGTGCCGGTCGGTCAGGCAGCACCCTACCAACCGCCCGGGGCTGCCGTCCGCCGCTGGCTCGCGATATTCGATCATCACGCTGTCCACCGGCGTCTGCTCCACCATATCGGCGAAATCCTGTTCATCCATGTCGGCCATGCCGCCGTCCCGGTGGCGGGCGGCCAGATAGGCGTGCAGCAGGGCGAACTGCTCCTGCGTTGCCCATGGGCGGCAGGGGACGGCGATCAAATCGCGGTTCTGCCGCCAGTTGCGCCGCTGGCCGCTGGACGGGGCAAAGGCCTGCGCCACCACCCGCACCGACACACAGGCGCTGCAATCCAGACAGCTTGGCCGATAGGCAACCGACTGGCTGCGGCGAAAGCCAATCCGGCCCAGCGCGTCGTTCAATTCACCTGCCGACCCGCCGCCAAGTTCGGTAAACACCTTGCGCTCAACCTTGCCCGGCAAATAGGGGCATGGCGCGGGGCTGGTCACGAAAAAGCGGGGAAATCGAAACGGTGCGCTCACGCCGGATTCCTTAAGCCTTGGCCATGGTCAGGATGAAGCCGCGGCTGACCCCTGACCGCGACTCCCTGCCCACACTGCTTATGACAATCTGCGGACAGGGTGGAAAGCCCATTTACCAATTTGCAACCAAAGCGTGCAGGCCGCGCCGACCGCGCAGCCATCAGCCGGTCTTGCTGGGGTGGCCCGCCAATTCCCGGCCGGTCAATGCCGCAATGTGCAGCACATTGGTCGACCCCGGCGTGCCAAATGGCACCCCGGCGATCATCACCAGTTTCGACCCGGCCCGCCCGACCCCCTGGCGCAGCGCCATCCGCTTGCCCTTGGCGACCATTTCCTCGAAACTGCCAATATCCTTGGTCCGCACCGCATGGACACCCCACAAGAGGCCCAGCCGCCGCGCCGCCGTCACCTCGGGCGTCAGCACCAGCACCGGCGCGGCGGGCCGTTCGCGGGCCACCCGCCGCGCGGTCGATCCGGATGAGGTGAAACAGATGATCGCATCCGCGCCGACGGTGGCGACCACGGACCCGGCCGCCTCGGCCAGTGCATCGGCGGTGGTGGCATCGGGCTTGGTTTCGGTAAATTGCATCCGGCGATAATAATCGGGGTCGGCCTCCACCGACCGGGCGATACTGTCCATCATCCGCACCGCCTCAACCGGCCACGCCCCGGCGGCGGTTTCAGCCGACAACATCACCGCATCGGCGCCGTCATAAATGGCGGTGGCCACATCCGACACCTCGGCGCGGGTGGGGGTCGGCGCGGTGATCATCGATTCCAGCATCTGGGTGGCGACCACCACCGGCTTGCCCATCCGGCGGGCGGCGGCGACGATTCGTTTTTGCAGCGGCGGCACCGCCTCTGGCGGCAATTCCACGCCCAGATCGCCGCGCGCGACCATCGCCGCATCGGCCAGTTCCAAAATATCCTCGATCCGCTGGACCGCCGATGGTTTTTCAAATTTCACCAACAACGCCGCCCGCCCGCCGATCAGCCGCCGCGCCTCTGCCACATCTTCGGGCCGCTGAACAAATGACAGCGCCACCCAATCCACCTTTTGCTCCAGCGCAAAATCCAGATCGCGCCGGTCCTTGGCGGTCAGCGCCGCCAGCGGCACCACCACATCGGGCACATTCACCCCCTTGCGATCAGCAAATTTGCCGCCGACCTCGGCCACCGTCAATATCCGCCCCGGGGTCACGCCGCGCACCCGCAACACCAATTTGCCATCATCCACCAGCAACCGGGCTCCTGGCTCCAGCGCGGCGAACAATTCCGGGTGCGGCAAATGCACCCGCGCCGCGCCGCCGGGGGCGGGATCATCGTCCAGCACCAATTCGGCCCCGGTGGCGATATCGGCGCTGCCGCCGACAAAACTGCCCAGCCGCAATTTCGGCCCCTGCAAATCCGCCAAAATCGTCATCGGCCGCCCGGTGGATTTTTCCAGAGCGCGAATGGCGGCGATGGTCTGGGCATGCACCTCATGCTCGCCATGGCTCATATTCACCCGAAACGCATCCGCCCCCGCGCGGTGCAGCGCGGCGATGGTGTCCGGGTTGGCGCTAGCCGGACCAAGCGTGGCGAGAATCCGGACCTTGCGCTGGCGGGGGGTGAAAATTTCGGTCACAATTCATCCTGTGGCAGCCGGGGAACACACGGCGAGCGGCGATCCGGGTTGTGCTGTTCGCCGCCTGTCCCCTGCGGCAATTGTGGTTCTATAGCGGCATCTGGGCGCGATGGCAGGGGGGAAGTGCATGCCGCCTGATGTCTTTTTTCCCCTAGGCGGCGGCGTGGTGTGGCGGCTAAGCCCGCGCTCCGAGCGGCGGCGCGCCTGATTCGCCCGCCGGGCCGCCACGCAAAGGAGCCACCATGTCCGAAGAAACCGCCACCACCGACCAACAATTGCGCCTGCTGATCGAGCGGATCGAGCGGTTGGAGGAGGAAAAAAAGGGCATCGCCGACGACATCCGCGACACCTATAGCGAGGCCAAGGCCAATGGCTATGACGCCAAGATCATGCGCCAGATCGTCCGGCTGCGCAAATTGCCGGTGCATGACCGCCAGGAGATGGAGATGCTGCTGGAAACCTATAAAAATGCGCTGGGCATTGCCTGATTGCCGGGCGCTGGGCTAAATATCCGCAGTTATTTCGGGGAGGGCGGCCGTGGCCGGTCACAGCAAATATAAAAACATCATGTATCGCAAGGGCGCGCAGGACAAAAAGCGCAGCTCGCTGTTTTCCAAACTGGCCCGCGAAATTACCGTCGCGGCCAAAATGGGCCTGCCCGACCCCGACGCCAACGCTCGGCTGCGCGCTGCCGTCAACGCCGCCAAGGCCCAGTCGATGCCCAAGGACAATATCCAGCGCGCCATCGACAAGGCATCGGGCAGCGAGGGCGAAAATTACGAAGAAATGCGTTACGAAGGCTATGGTCCCGGCGGCGTGTCGATCATTGTCGAGGCGCTGACCGACAACCGCAACCGCACCGCCACCAATGTCCGCACCGCCTTTGCCAAAAATGGCGGCAATCTGGGCACATCGGGCAGCGTGGCCCACGGCTTTGACCGGCTGGGCCAGATTTTCTATCCCGCCAGCGCGGGCAATGCCGATATGGTGTTCGAGGCGGCGCTGGACGCCGGGGCCGATGATGTGGAATCATCGGGCGACGGCCATGAAATCTGGACCAGCATCGAAAATCTGCACCCGGCGGCCAAGGCGCTTGAGGCCAAGCTGGGCGAGGCCGAAAGCGTGAAATTGGCGTGGCGTCCCACCATCAAAACCGCGATCAGCGACGAAGCGCTGGCCACCACCCTGTTCAAACTGATCGACACGCTGGACGATGATGATGATGTCCAGACGGTGTGGGGCAATTATGACATCGACGATGCGGTGATGGAGAAATTGGGCTGATCGTCCTTGGCCTCGACCCTTCGCTGACCTGCACTGGCTGGGGCGTCATCCGGGTGGCGGGCAGCCGGATCAGCCATATCGCAAACGGCCAGATCCGGACCGACGCTGCCGCCCCCTTGCCCCAGCGACTGGCGATGCTGGACACGATATTGGCCGCCGTCATCGCCGACCATGCACCCGCCGCCGCCGCGTGCGAGGAGGTGTTTGTGAACAATAACCCCCGCTCGACCCTGAAACTGGCCCATGCGCGCGGGGTGGTGCTGCTGGGCTGTGCCCGCGCCGGGCTGAGCGTTGCCGAATATGCGCCCCGGCTGGTGAAAAAGGCGATTGTTGGCGCGGGCGCGGCAGAGAAAACCCAGGTTCAGGCGATGCTGCGGGTGTTGCTGCCCGGCGCGGCGGTGGCGGGGGCAGATGCCGCCGACGCGCTGGCGGTGGCGATTTGCCACGCTCACCACGCCCGCGCGCCCCGGTAAGGGTTGCGCCACGCCGCCCGCCCGCTAAACCACCACGATGATCGCAAAACTGACCGGACGGCTGGATAGCAGCGGCGCAGGCCATGCGGTGATCGACGTGGCCGGGGTTGGCTATCTGGTCGAGGCATCGGCGCGCACGCTGGACGCCCTTGGCGCGGTGGGCAGCAATGTGACGGTCCATACCGAGATGCTGGTGGGCGAAGATTTTCTGCGCCTGCTGGGCTTTGCCCGGGCCGAGGAGCGCGACTGGTTCCGCCTGCTGGTCAGTGTGCAGGGGGTGGGGGCAAAAATGGCGCTGGCGATCCTGTCGGCGCTGGAACTGGCCGAATTGCAGCGCGCGCTGGCCAGCGGCGATGCCGCAATGGTGGCGCGGGCCAATGGGGTCGGGCCAAAGCTGGCGCAGCGGATTTGCAACGAATTGGCCGACAAGGCCGGGCTGGCGGGCGGAATAGCGCTGGGCGGGGCCGCCGCGCCGCTGCCACGCGGGCTGGCCGCCGATGCGCTGGCGGCGCTCACTGGGCTGGGCTTCAAACCGGGCGAGGCCAGCGCGGCCGTGGCGGCGGCAGACGCGGAATTGGGCGCCGGGGCCAGCCTGGATGCGCTCGTTCGGCTGGCGCTGAGAAAGGCGGCAAAATGAGCGGCAAAGTGATCGCGGTGTACAATATGAAGGGCGGGGTCGGAAAAACCACGCTCAGCGTCAATCTGGCGTGGGCGGCGGCCAGCCTGTCGGCGCGGCGCACCCTGCTGTGGGATTTGGACGGCCAGGCGGCGGCAAGCTGGATTTTGCGCGCACGCCAGGGCCGGGCCGAAGCGGCGGCGGCGATTGCCAAGGATATTGACCCCGAAAAACTGGTTCAGGCGACCACGATTGACCGGCTGGAGCTGCTGCCCGCCGATGCCAGCCTGCACGGGCTGGATGTCGCCTTTCACGCGCTGGACAAAAAGAAGCGGCTGGCCAAGCTGGCCGATGATCTGGCGCGCCGGCGCGACCGGGTCATCATCGACTGCCCGCCCGGCCTGTCCGCCACCGCTGACCAGATTTTGCGCGCCGCCGATCTGGTGGTGGTGCCGGTCATTCCATCGGCATTGGCGCAGCGGGCATTGGCCGAGGTGACCGCCCATTTGCGCGGGGCCAAGGGGGTGAATGCCGCGGTCATGCCGCTGTTCGCAATGGCCGACCGCCGCCGCGCGCTGCACCGCGCCGCGATCAGCGCCGCCCCGGATTGGCCGGTGGTGCCGATGAACAGCCTGTATGAACGCATGGCCGACGCCCGCGCGCCCGCCGGAACGATGGCCAGCCCCAACCACCCCGCCAATAGGGCGATTGCCAAGGTGTGGCAGGCGGTGGAGGCGGCGCTGGCG
>DAIUBZ010000036.1:0-12193 GCA_036846445.1 Sphingopyxis sp.
CATTGCCCACGGACTTCGACATTTTCTCGCCACGCGCCAGCAAAAAGCCATGGCCGAAAATTTGCCTCGGCAACGGCAGGCCAGCCGACAGCAAAAATGCTGGCCAGTAAACCGCGTGAAACCGAACAATATCCTTGCCGATCAAATGCAGGTCAGCGGGCCAAAAATCGATGAAATCAGAGCTGGCATCGGGATAGCCAAGCCCGGTCAGATAGTTGGTCAGTGCATCAACCCACACATACATGACATGGCCCGGGCTGTCTGGCACTGGAACCCCCCAGTCAAAGCTGGTGCGCGACACCGACAAATCGCGCAGCCCGCCCTCGATAAAGCGCAGCACCTCATTGCGGCGGCTGGCGGGGGCCAGAAAATCCGGATTGGCGGCGAAATGGTCGAGCAGCGGCTGCTGATATTTGGACAGGCGGAAAAACCAGCTTTCCTCCGCCGTCCATTCCACCGGTGTGCCCTGCGGCGAGATCAGGCCGCCGTCATCGCCGCGCGCCAGCTCGCTTTCGTCGTAATAGGCCTCGTCCCGAACCGAATAATAGCCTTCATAACGGTCCAGATACAGATCGCCATTGGCCGCCATCGCCCGCCAAAGCGCCTGGCTGGCGCGGTGATGCGCCGGGGTGGCGGTGCGCAGAAATGCATCATATTCGACATCGAGTGTCCTGCACATATCGATGAAATGACCGGACATTTCATCCGCCAGTTCCGCAACATCGCGGCCAAGATCGCGCGCGGTTTGCGCCATTTTCAGCCCATGTTCGTCAGTGCCGGTTTGAAAGCGCACCCGGCGTCCGGCCAACCGCTGAAACCGGGCGATGGCATCGGCGGCAATCGCCTCATAGGCGTGGCCGATATGCGGTTTACCGTTGGGATAGCTGATTGCGGTGGTGATATAAAAGGGGTCTGCCATCGCTGCTCCCTACCCGCTTCGACGGTCCGGCGAAACGGCCAAAGCGGCAAAACAGGTGCCAATTTCAAAACCCACCGGTGCGGGGTCATAGGAGCCGCGAATGGCGTCACCAGCCAGCAGAGTCAGCCGCTGCCACTGCGCCAGGCCAGCCTGCTGCGCCAATGGCGGCGCGGCGCGCACCAATTCGGCAAACAGGCTGGGTGCCCGGTCCAGCAACAGCGCATAATCGTCGCGCGCGGCGGCCTTGGCCATGTCCCGGCCCAATTCCGCCCGCGCCTGGCCATCCGGATCGCCGCTGCGGGCAATGGCGGTCAGCCGCGCCTCAATATCGGGCAGGCGGCTGTCGAGATATTGCAGCGCCTTGGCTGGGATCCCGCGCGCGGCGAGGACAATCGCATCGCGCTGCGCCGCCTCCAGCAACGGTCGCTGGCGGTGCAGCCATGCCGCCATGACGTCAGCGGCCAGCGGCGGGAAATGGAGCGTCCGGCAGCGCGACCTGATCGTCGGCAACAGCCGTCCAGGCTGGTGGCTGATGAGCAGGAAAACCGTCGCCGCCGGGGGTTCTTCCAGCGTTTTCAGCAGGGCGTTGGCCGCCGCTGGCTCCAGATCGTCCGCCGCGTCGATCACCACCACCCGCCACGCCCCCAGCGCGATGGTGCCATGCATTTTCGCATTGATCGCTCGCACCTGATCAATGGTGATGTTGCGGGCCAGGGTCACGCCCTTCCCGCCGGGCTTTTCCTTCAGCAACCGGGTCGTGACCAGATATTCAGGGTGGTTGCCCGCGCTGAGCAGCCGGTCTGGCACCGGATCGCCGGGATCGTCCAGCGATGCCGCATCGCACCCAGCCCCGACATGGCGGGTCAGCAAGAAGCGGGCGACGTCGCTGGCAAAGCCCGCCTTGCCCATCCCCGCCGCGCCGGTCAGCAACCAGCCATGGTGCATCCGCCCGCTGCGCCATGCGTCCAGCATGGCGGCGCGCGCCGCGCCCTGCCCAATCCACCCATCACCCCGCACCGCCGTCACCGCAAATCCACCAGTGCGGCCAGCACCGCTGCCGTCACCGCCGCCGCATCGCCGCTGGCGTCAACCACCCGCCACCGCTGCGGCTCTGCCGCCGCCATCGCGGCAAAGCGCGCCGCCAGCCGCGCATGATAGTCAGGTGGCTTGCGGTCCATCCGGTCACGCGCAGCGCCATCACGCGCCGCGCGCCGCGCCGCCGCCGCCGCCGGATCAAGGCTCAGCAACACGGTGCGGTCTGGCAGCAATCCGCCGCTGCCAAATGTGTGAATGGCCAAAATCTCGGCGTCCGAGATGCCGCCGCCGCCGCCCTGATAAGCGCGGGTGGAATCGACAAAGCGGTCGCAGATCACCCATGCGCCCCGGGCGAGCGCCGGGCGGATCAACTGGCTGACATGGTCTGACCGCGCGGCTGCAAACAACAGCGCCTCCGCTGCTGCGCTCCACCGCTCGTCGCTGCCGGTCATCAGCAGCGCCCGGACCGCCTCGGCATTGGCGGTCCCGCCCGGTTCACGGCTTTCCACGACCTCTAGCCCGCGCTGGCGCAGCGCGGCGGCCACCGCGCGAAGCTGAGTCGATTTGCCCACTCCCTCCCCGCCTTCCAAGGTGATGAAGCGGCCCGGTGGTGGCGCGCGGGTCATTGCCCCGTTAACCGGACGAAGCCGGTGCGCAGCCGGTCGAGCCAATTGCCCGGTGCCACCGCGTTCGCCGCATAAAGCGCCCGGCGCTGCGGCGGCAGGCCGTCAGGGGTGATAACCAGATCCGCGACATGCGCCCGCGCCGCCACTGGCGCCGCCAGCGGCCCGCGATAACGAATCGCCAGCCGGTGCGCGCCGCTATGCCCCGCCGGCAGCGACAGGCGCACCGGGCCAGCCGTCGTCAACGGCACCGCCGCCGCCGTCCCGCCCTGCACCCGCGCCTTGCCGAGCACCGCCGCCGCCGGAATCAACGGCACCACCTGCCACCGGGCAAAACCCCACTCGGCCAGCCGGGTCGCGGCATCGCGCCGCTGGGCCTCGCTCACTGCGCCGGCCACGACCAAAATCAACCGCCGGTCGCCCCGCTGCACCGAACCCAACAGGCAAAATCCCGCCGCGTCGGTAAATCCGGTCTTCAGCCCATCTGCCCCGGCCACGCGGCCCAGCAGCGGGTTGCGATTGGCCTGAATATAAGGGTTGCCATCCCGGTCCCGGCCCCAACTCATCCCCGGCGCACCGAAATAGCGGCGATAGGCGGCGGGGTGGTCGGCGATGATCCGCGCCGCCAGCCGGGCCAGATCGCGCGCGGTCACCATCGTTCGCCCGCCATCGGGCCAGCCATTGCTGGTGCCAAACCGGCTGTCGGCGAGGCCGATTTGCCGTGCCACCCGGTTCATCCGGGCCACAAATGCGGCCTCGCTGCCGTCAATCCCCTCGGCCAGCACGGCGGCGGCGTCATTGCCCGACACCGCCAGCAATCCGCGCAGCAGATCATCGACGCTTACCTGTTCACCGGCGCTCAGGAACATCGACGAACCGCCCCGTGGCACCCGCCATTTTGCCCAGGTTTCCGGGCGCACGGTGAAAATATCATCTGCCGCCAGCTCGCCGCGCTTGATCAAATCCAGCACGACATAGGCCGTCATCGCTTTGGTCATCGAGGCGGGCGCGATCAACCGGTCGGCGTCGCGCGCGAACAACAGCGCGCCGGTCTCCGCCTCAACCAGCAGCGCAACCGGGGTGCTGGCCAGAAACAGCGGGCGCACCGCGCGGGCGGTCTGCGGAACAGCCTGTGGCACGGCGGCCAGCGGCGCGGCCGCCGCTGCTGTCGCCAGTCCCGCCGCAATCCACCGAACCATGTGCCACCGCGTCCCGCTCGCCCCTGCCATCGCCCGGCTTAACGGTCGCGCATTGTGCGGGCGTCGCGATAGCCTTTTGCGCGGGCACTGGCCAACGCCGCCGCCGCTTCTGCTTCGGTCGCAAACGGACCAAGCCGCACCCGCCAGACCGATCCCGACTGGCTGACCGAACCGCCAACCGCGCGTGCCGCCGCATCAGCGCGCGATTTCGCGCCAAATGCCGCCACCTGAACGACATAATCGCCCAGCGCCGGGCCGGGTGCCGCCGGGGCCGGAGCCGGCAGGCGCGGCGGCTGACGCGGTGGCGGCGCGGACGCAGCGGGGGCGCGGCCACTGCCCTCGACGATAAAGCGGTCAGCGCCCGAAGTTCCTGCTACCGGGGCTGCTGGCGGGGCTGCTGGCGGGGCTGCCGGGGCCGCCACTGGCGCCATCTGACGCGGGGCCGCCACGGCGGCGGCGCTGGCCGCGGGCAAAGCAGCGGCGCGCTGGCGCAAAATCGCCAGCAGGCTGTCCGGCGTCGGCAGGCGGGGCGCAATCTGGCCACCGGCGCGCAATTCCCGCCGCTCGGCCTCGGGCGGCGACACCCGCCGCACCCGCACCGCTGCCGGGCGGTCCAATATGCCCAATTGCCGCGCCGCCCCTTCTGACAAATCAATCAGGCGGCGATTGTCCATCGGGCCACGGTCATTTACCCGCACCAGGATCGTCGCACCGCTGTCGAGCGCCGTCACCTCGACATAGCTGGGCAGCGGCAGGGTCTTGTGCGCCGCCGAAATCGCCATGGGCCGAAATGGCTCGCCATTGGCGGTTGGCCGCCCCGCCAGTTCCGCGCCAACCCAGCTGGCAAACCCGACCTCATCATAATCGACGATATCGGCGGGGGTATAGGTCGTGCCCGCCACGGCAAAGGGTGCCCCCAGCTTCACCGGCCCATCCACCACCGCTTCGGGGGGCAGCGCCGGATTGGCCAGCCCCGATGCGCGCCCGCCGCCGCCGACGCATGCCGTCAGGGTCAGTGCGAACAGGCCAAGGCAAATTGCTGATTTAGCGTTTGATTTCATCTGCCAATATCCCCACCGACAATGCGTAAAAGTTGGAACAATTATAATCCAATATGGCGCGGTAATTGCCGGTCAGCAAATAGGCAGTTGCCCCCGGGCCGTCCGGCTCCATCAGCACCGCCTGAACCGTGTCAGCGGGCCACTTGCCGCCCGCTGGCGCAATCCCCAGCGCGCGCCATTCCGCCATGCTCAGCCAGCGGCTGTGCCGGGCGAACACCCGGGGGCACCGGGTGGGGACCAGACGGCTGGCAATCCGGCCCCGGTCCAAACCGGCTGGCACCGCCACCGGCACCCCCCATGGCTCGTCCTTGCGCCACCCGGCCTGGTGCAAATAGGCCCCGATCGAGGCGATGGCGTCGGCTTCGTTGTTCCAGATCGCGGCGCGGCCATCACCATCGCCGTCGCGCGCCACCCGCAAATAAACCGAGGGCAGAAATTGCGGAAAGCCAAACGCCCCGGCCCAACTGCCCACCAGCACGGACCGGGGCACGCCGCGTTCGGCCATTTCCATCGTCGCCAGCAATTCCGGCTCAAACAGCGACCGCCGCCGCCCCTCAAAGGCCAAAGTGGCAAGGGAACGCGGCAGATCGAAATTGCCGGTCACCCGGCCATAGGCGCTTTCATGGCCAAAAATGGCGATCATGACATCCGCCGCCACCCCGGTTTCTGCCTCAATGCGCGCCAACAATGGCGCAAGCCGGCTATAGACGGCGCGTCCCCCATTGATCCGCGCCGCATCAACATGGCGGGCGCGATAGGGGGCAAATGGCGGGATTGGCTGGTTCGCCGTCGTGCCGCCGCCCACATTGTCGCGGTCCAGCGCAATGACGCGCGGATTATAGGTAAGCCCGTTGGTCAGCGCGTCAAAGGTCGCGCGCGAAACGCCCCGCGCCTGTGCCTTGGGCCACAGCGACTGAACATAGGCGTCAAAGGCCGCGCCCTGATCCTGCGCGCAGCCCGGCGTTGCCACCGCCACCAGCGCCGCCGCCACCACCCCGGCCAACCGCCGCAATCCAACCCCTGCCCTTCCGGCTGCTTGGTCCAATTTATTTGTCATCGCAGGGGGATGCCACGTTCGGCGCTGGCTTGGCTAGAGGCTTTGCGGCCAATCCGGCGATTTTTGCTTGTCGGCGGCGGTGGCGGCGCTATGCAACGGGCGCAGCAGCCCCCGGGGCGCAGTGCGGGAAGAGTGTCCGAGTGGTTTAAGGAACTGGTCTTGAAAACCAGCGACGGGGAAACCTGTCCGTGGGTTCGAATCCCACCTCTTCCGCCAATTTTTTACTGCCCTACCCCTCGGCCCGACCATCTGGCGGCCCTGAACCCCAATCTGACCGCTGGCTCCCTTTCGGGTCAGGCAGACCGATGCTCATTATTTCTTGCACTCGCTATTGCTACGCGCTTGCAATATTATTTGAGGCTGGCTAAGTGAACGAAACTGGCAAGGCGGCGGCATCGTCAACCAGGTGACGGTGGGGGCGCCGACCCGCGACGGGCTGAGCGGCCGGGCGTTAGCGCAACTGACGATCGACGGCGATGCGAGCGCAGCGGGCATGGGGTGGAAGGCCGGCGGCCTGTTAAGCTGGCGGCAGGGCGCTTTTGATGCCACCGTCGGCGCGGCTTATGAGGACCGGGGCATTTTCCGCGATGGCCGGGGCAACCCCATTGGGGTGGACGGCACCCAGGGTGAGGTGCAGGACAGCCGGGCCGTCAACGTGTTTGGCCGGTTCGGCGTCGCTTTGTCGGCCAGCGCCCGGCTGGACCTGTTGGTCAGCCAGTTCCAGCTCGACGGACGCGGGGAATATGTGTTGGTGCCGGGCAATCGGGCGGCGGGGCTTCCCGCGAGCGCCCGCCCCGGCATCCAACCGGGCGATGCACCCAGCAGCCGCACCCAGACGGCGGCGCTGACCCTGACCGACAATGATCTGGCCGGCGGCACGCTGAACGCCCAGATTTTCTTCAACCGCAGCCGCGACACATTTGGCGGCGGCATTTTTGCCGATTTCCAGGATCCGGCCTTCCCGCCATTTGGCACATTGTTCGAGCAGAGCCAGAATCGCAGCCGCAAATATGGCGGCAAAATCAGCTATGAACGGGCGGTGCCGGGGCTGGAGGCACTGACCGCGATCATCGGTTTTGACGCGCTGAAGGATTTGACCGTCCAAAAATTGACCGCCACCGACCGGGCCTGGGTGCCGCCGACCGATTATCGCGGCCTCGCCCCCTTTGCCCAACTAAATCTGAAATTGCTAGACGGGGCGCTGCGGCTGGCTGGCGGGGCGGACCGACAGCAACGGCGATGACATTGTTGACCGTGATCTTGATGGCGCCAATATCGCCCCGGACCGGGTCAATCTGGCCGCGCTGTTTGCCAGTGGGCCGGTATCGGCGCGGCTGGCACACAGCATCTTCCTGCCCCGCCGCTTTGCCGGAGGCGACCCGCGCAATGATTTTGGCGGCTATGCGCTGACCGATGCCTCGGCGCGGTTGAACATTGGGCTGGGCGCGATCAGCCTGGCTGCCAGCAATATCTTCGACAAATTCTACATCAGCTATGACAGCGACACGGTGCAATTTGCCAACAACAATCGCTATTTTGCCGGACGAGGGCGGGCGGTCACGCTGGGCTGGGATATCCGTTTTTGATGGTGATTGCGGCGCTGGATTGGGCGCACCGCTGGGCGGGCGCGATTTTGGGGCTGATCCTGGCGGTGATGGGCGCATCTGGCGCCGTGCTGGTCCACAAAAGCGCGTGGATCATGTTGCCCGGCAAGGATGCGGCCCCAATCACCGATCCGGCAGCGCAGGGCGAACTGGTCGCCAGGGTGCTGGCCGATCCCACCCCCGGCCAATATCTGCTGATGGCCAGCGATGATTTCGGGCTGGTGCAATCGGTCCGGCCCGACGGCAGCGGCTTTTATGCCAGCCAAAGCGGGGCAGAGGTCGCCCGCTGGTCCGGCATCTGGGACCGGCCAGAGCTGTGGCTGTTCGACCTGCACCACCATCTGCTGGCCGGCGATATTGGCGAGACGGTGGCGGGCGTTGCGGCAATTGCGGCGTGCCTGTTCGCCATTTCCGGGGCGATATTGTGGTGGCGGACCCGCCGCACCTTCAAATGGCGGCTGTGGCCCGCGCGGCTGACGCGTCCCGCGATCATGATGCACCACCGCGATTTGGGCATATTGGTTGCACCGCTGTTGCTGCTGGTCGCGCTGACCGGGGCGATGATGGTCTTTCGGCCATTGGCGGGCTGGCTGCTCAGCCCGTTGTCGCCGCCCGCCACCATCGCGGCCGCACTGGCCGCGCCGGATAGCGTGGCGGGTGCCGGGCCGCTGGCGGCCAAGCCGGATTGGCCCGCGATGGTTGCGGCGGCCCATGCCCGGTTTCCGGGGGCCGAGCTGCGGCTGGTGTCGCTGCCGCGCGAGCTTGGCAAGCCGATCACTGTCCGGATGAAACAGGCCGCCGAATGGCTGCCCAATGGCCGGTCGACATTGTGGTTTGACCCAGCGACCGGAGCGCCGCTGGCCAGCCGGGACGCACTCGCCCTGCCCGCTGGTGCCCGGGCATTCAACATGGCCTATCCGCTGCACGCGGGCAAAGTGGGCGGGCTGGCCTATCGGCTGGTGGTGAGCGCGGTGGGGCTGGCGCTGATGCTGTTGGGGCTGCTCACCAGTTGGACATTCTGGTTCAAACGCCCGCGACCGGCCCGGCGAAACCAGCGCGTCATGCCAGCCCCAGCGCCGCCGCAGCCCAATAAGTGATGCCAGCCGCAGCATAGGCCAGCGCAAACAAATATGCCGCCATGAACAATGGCCAGCGCCAACTGTTGGTCTCACGCCGGGCGACCGCCAAAGTGGAGATGCATTGCGGCGCGAACACAAACCACGCCAAAAATGCCAGCGCAGTGGCCAGCGACCAATCCGCCGCCAGCCGCTGGCCCAGATTGGTCGCCAGCGCATCTTCGTCATCGCCCGCATCAATCGCGTTGACCGTTGCCAGCGCCGCCACCGCCACCTCGCGCGCGGCCATGGCCGGGATCAGCGCCAGCGCAATGTCACGATTGAAGCCGATGGGGGCGACAACCGGTTCAATCACGGCGGCGATCCGCCCGGCGGCGCTGTAATCGACCTGGGCAATCGCGCTGCCCGGCGGCACCTTGGGGAAGCTGAGCAGCAGCCAGAGGGCAACGGTGGCGGCAAAGATGATCGTGCCCGCCCGTTTGAGGAACAGCAGCGCGCGCTGCCACAGGCCCAGCAAAATATCGCCGGGGCGCGGCCATTGATAGCGCGGCAATTCCATCAACAAATCGCCGCTGCCCCCCCGGGTCACCGTCCGCCGCAGCGCCAGCGCCACCAGCAACGCCGCCAATATCCCCACCAGATACAGCAGGAACAGCACCAGCCCCTGCAACCCGACCAGCCCGCCGCCCACGTTGCGCACCGGAATAAAGGCTCCGATAATCACCGTATAGACTGGCAGCCGCGCCGAACAGGTCATCAGCGGCGCAATCAAAATGGTGGTCAGCCGGTCACGGGCATCCGGCATGGCGCGGGTCGCCATAATCCCCGGAATCGCACAGGCAAAGCTGGACAACAGCGGAATAAACCCCCGCCCCGACAGCCCCACCCGCGCCATCAGCCCGTCCATCAGAAATGCCGCCCGCACCATATAGCCGCTGGCCTCCAGCGTCAGGATGAACAGGAACAGGATCAATATCTGGGGCAGGAACACGATGACCGACCCCACCCCGCCAAGCAGCCCCTCGGTCAGGAAATCGCGCGCAAAACCAGCAGCCATCTGGGTGCGGGCCATGGCCTGTGCGGCACCAATCCCTGCCTCGATCCACGCCATCGGCGCGGCTGACCAAGCATAAACTGCCTGAAACATCAGGAACAGCAGCGCCAGCAGCACCACCAGCCCGGCCGCCGGGTGCATCAACACCGCATCAAGCTGGCGGGTCCAGCGCCGCGCCGCACGTTCCGCCACGACTGCGTCGGCGGCCAACAGCCGGGCGCGCGTGCTGCGTTCAGCCGGGGTGGCCGCCGCGCCGCCGCCGTCCCGCCCTGCCCCAACCAGCAGCCTGCCGGCCAACACCCCGGCCATCGCCTCGCCCAGCGCATCCAGCCCGCGCCGCCGCACCGCCACCGTGCTGACCACCGGCACCCCCAGCGCCGCCGCCAGCCGGTCCGGAGCCAGCGTCAGCCCGTCCCGCGCCGCCATATCGACCATGTTGAGCGCCACAACCACCGGCACCCCGGTGGCGATCAATTGCTGAGTGAAGGCCAAATGCCCGGCCAAATTGCCCGCATCGACCACGTTCACGATCAAATCCGGCTGCCGCTCGGCGCCATATCGGCCCAGCACGACATCGCGCGTCACCACCTCATCGGGGCTGGACGGCTCAAGCGAGTAACAGCCGGG
The DNA here is from genome assembly GCA_036846445.1 of Sphingopyxis sp. Lineage (GTDB taxonomy): Bacteria > Pseudomonadota > Alphaproteobacteria > Sphingomonadales > Sphingomonadaceae > Sphingopyxis. The sequence continues at coordinate 10,256 of DAIUBZ010000036.1, forward strand.
CAAGTCAATCAGTTCGGCTGGGCGCCCATCGCCGAGCCGCATCGGCCCCGACCGCCGCTCAACCGTGACCCCCGGATAGTTGGCAATTTTCTGGCGGGCACCGGTCAGCGCGTTGAACAGGCTGGACTTGCCTGCATTGGGGTTGCCGACCAGTGCAATCAGCGGCAGCGCGCCGGTCATGATCCCAGCCCGCCAACCGCCGGTTCAACTGCGGTCACGCGGATCGCCGCCGCCAACCGGCCACGAATGCAGATGCGGCGGCGGCCAACATCCAGCGCCAGCGGATCGCGCGCCAGCAGGGTGCCGCGCTGGGTCGGGGTGACCACCGCATCGGCAATCAACCCCAGCTCCGCCAGCCGCCGCACCTCCGCCGCACTCAGCAGGTCGGCGTCGATGTGCAGGATCTGTGCGGGTTGACCCAAGGGCCAGTCGTCAAGAGTTTGATGCATTTGACAGTCATTAGCAGGCAGGCGCACGGGTGAACAGGGGGCTGCTCGGTACGGCTGGCGGTGGCCGGCAGGCTTGGCCAAGGCCAGCGGTGATGTCAACCAACCGGGTCACCGGTTCTGCACCAGTGGCTGGTGCGCCAATCACCCGCTATTCCAGTTCCAATATCACCGCGTCCACCGCCAGGCTGTCGCCCGCCGCCGCGTTGACTACCCGCACCGTGCCGGATTTTTCGGCGCGCAGGATATTTTCCATCTTCATTGCCTCCACCGTTGCCAGCGGCTGGCCAATTTCCACCGCATCGCCGGGCGCAACGTGCAGGGCGGTCAACAGGCCGGGCATAGGGCAGATCAGATAGCGCGACAGATCCGGCGGGATTTTGGCAATCATATGCGCGGCCAGCGGGGCGATATGGGCGGGCAGCACCCGCACCTGGTGGGCGCGGCCCCGGCAGGTCATCGTCCAGCCCGTGTAGCTGCGCGCCAGTTTTACGGCCAATTCGCCGCCGTCGATCACCGCCCGGACCAGCCGGTCGCCGGGGGTATATTCCAATTGCAACGCCACCGGCTGGCCATCGACCTTGAGCTGTTTGCGGCCCAATTTGACCCGGTGGACCGCGCCATCGACCGCCACCGACCATTTGGCTGGTATATCCAGCCGCCCGCCCAATTGCCCCGATATGCGCTGGGCCCGATCGGCCTCCGCAGCCGCGATAAAGCCAGCGATTGCGGCCAGTTGCCGGGCCAGATCGGCATTGGCGGGCGCACCGGTAAAGCCGCCGGGATATTCCTCGGCAATAAAGCCGGTGGTGAGATCGCCGCTGCGAAAGCGGGGATGCTGCATGATCGCCGACAGAAAATCGATATTGTGGCCCAGCCCGGCCAGGTCGAACCGGTCCAGCGCCGCAATCTGCAAATCGGCGGCGGCATCACGGGTTTCGCCCCACGTCACCAGCTTGGCAATCATGGGGTCATAGAAAATGCTGACCTCGCCGCCGTCGGCCACCCCTGCGTCCACCCGCACCCCGCCCACCCCGCGCAGGTCCCCGGCCCATGGCGCAGCCGGCGGGACAAAGCGGGTCAGCCGCCCCGTCGACGGCAGAAAGCCGCGATAGGGATCCTCGGCATAAATGCGGTTTTCAATTGCCCAACCGTCAATTTTCACGTCATCTTGGCTGATGCCCAGCGGCTCGCCCGCCGCAACCCGGATCATTGCCTCGACCAGATCAACGCCGGTAATCGCCTCGGTCACCGGATGCTCGACCTGAAGCCGGGTGTTCATTTCCAGAAAATAAAAGCTCTCACCGGTCGGATCGGCACCGCTGACGATCAATTCCACCGTGCCCGCGCTGTAATAGCCGACTGCGCGCGCCAGTGCGACGCATTGCTCACCCATCGCGGCGCGCATTTTGGGCGTGACAAACGGCGATGGGGCTTCCTCCACCACCTTTTGGTGGCGGCGCTGGATGCTGCATTCGCGCTCGTTCAAATA
>DAIUBZ010000037.1:0-12159 GCA_036846445.1 Sphingopyxis sp.
GCATCACCGATCTCGACCGGGTCTATGATGTCGAGGAATTGGCCCGGGGCGACGTTATTTTCGCCGCAACCGGCGTGACCGACGGCTCGCTGCTCAACGGGGTGAAACGGCGCCGCGACGGGGTGTTGACCACCCACAGCGTCGTCATGCGGGCGTCATCCGGCACGGTGCGCTGGGTCAGCGGCGAACACCGCCTGTAATCGCCCGGCGATCATCGGCGCGCTAAGCAGCAAGCTCAGCCGCGCAGCCGGTCCCATTCCACCAGTTCATGGGCGATGGATTCCTCCACCAGCACGTCCCACACCCTGACCAGCCGGTCAGGGTTCAGCCCAGCGGCGGCCGCCAATTGGGCGACATGGGCCAGCACCGCCGCCTTGCGCTCCTCGTCCCGCACCGCGCCCCGGGTGGATTTGATCCGCGCGGCGGCGTCCATATACCCAAAGCGCACCGCCAGCAATCTGACCAGCGCGGCGTCGGTGGCATCCACTCCGGCGCGCACATCGGCCATGGTCTGACACGCGGCGGGCACCGGCGCGCCGGCGGTTTTCGGGGTCAGCTTGCTTGCCATGACGCGGTCCATAGCGAAAATTGCCCGGCTGTCGAGGGGGCGTGCGCCTTGACTTGGGCGGAGCCCGCCGCTAACGCCCGCGCTTCGCAATTGACCCTGCACCCCGGTGAAGCAGGTGTCGCATGGTGCTGGCTTGTCGCTGGGCCGTGGTGCGGTCCGGGACATTGGCCCCGAAAATCCTTTCCGGCGGCCCAGCAAAGTTGGAGCAGATCATGTCAAAGCGCCAGAGCGCCAAGTATAAACTCGACCGCCGGATGGGCGAAAACATCTGGGGACGCCCAAAAAGCCCGGTGAACCGCCGCGAATATGGCCCCGGTCAGCATGGCCAGCGCCGCAAGAGCAAGGTGTCGGATTATGGCATTCAGCTCCGCGCCAAGCAAAAGCTGAAAGGCTATTACGGCGATATCACCGAAAAGCAGTTCAAGAAAAACTATATCGAAGCGTCGCGGATGAAGGGCGATACCAGCCAGAACCTGATCGGGATGCTGGAACGGCGGCTGGACGCGGTCGTCTACCGCGCCAAGTTCGCCCCGACCATCTTTGCCGCCCGCCAACTGGTCAGCCACGGCCATATTTATGTCAACGGCGCGAAGTGCAATATCGCCAGCCGGCTGGTTGCGCCGGGCGATGAAATCTCGCTGGGCAAAAAGGCACAGGAAATGGCGCTGGTTGCCGAGGCACAAAGCCTGCCCGAACGGGAAATCCCCGACTATGTCGCGCTGACGGATACGGCCAAGGTCACCTATACCCGGGTGCCGACGCTGGACGAAGTGCCCTATCCGGTGAAGATGGAGCCGAATCTGGTGGTGGAATTTTATTCGCGCTGACCACTGCGAACCGCAACAGTCCGAAAAAGGGGGCCGTACTGGCCCCCTTTTTTTACGCGCGATCAGGGCCGCGCCCGCGCCTGGGCATAGGTGCCGAGCAGGCGGACCTCGTTGCAGTGAAAGCCCAGTTCCGCCAGCGCCCGGTCCACCGCCGCATCGCCCGGAGCGCCGACGATATCGGCGTAAAAGCGCGTGGCGGCAAAACTGTCGCCGACCTGATAGCTCTCCAGCTTGGTCATGTTCACGCCATTGGTGGCAAAGCCGCCCAGCGCCTTATACAGCGCGGCGGGCACATTTTTCACCTCGAACAACAGGCTGGTCATCATGACGGCTGCATCGCCGGGGGGCGTGATCCCGGCGGGGGCCAGGACGACAAAGCGGGTCATATTGTGGGCCGCGTCCTCGATCCCGTCGTGGAGGATGGTCAGGCCATAGATGCTGGCGGCCAGCGGCGGGGCGATGGCGGCCAGCCCCGGATCGTCGCTGTCGGCCACCACAGCGGCGGCCCCGGCAGTGTCGATATAGGCCATGGGGGCAATGCCGCGCGCCCGCAGCCAGTGGCGGCATTGGCCCAGCGCCTGAACATGGCTGAGTGCCCGCTGGGGCGGCGCCAGATCGCGGCCCATCAACGCGTGGCGGATGCGCAGAAAATATTCGCCCACGATCATCAGGCCGGACTCTGGCAACAGAAAATGAATGTCGGCCACCCGGCCATTCAGGCTGTTTTCAATCGGAATGATTGCCCGCCCGGCCCGGCCCGCCTGAACTGCCTCAATCGCATCCTCGAACGCGTAACAGGGCAGCGGCGGCGCATCGGGGTCAAATTGCCCGGCCGCGACATGGCTGTTGGCCCCAGGCGCGCCCTGAAAGGCGATGGCCCGGGCAGGATCCGCGGCGGCAGCGGCCGCAAGCTGGGCGACAATCAATGCCGCACTGGGTGAATAACCGGTCATGAACTAAGCATCCTTGGTGGCGGGCGCGAGCGTTAAGCCTTCGCCCGGCGGCGCGCAAGCAACGCAGCGCGAAAATGACGCCTGCGGCGGCTTGCGCGGCGCGGTCCGGCCCAGTAAGGCGCGAAGCACCGGGGGTGGAAACCGGCAAAGGGACACAGACTGATGGACGGGCAAGGCAATACAATTGCGGGTTGGATTTTGGCGGCGATGATCGCCGCATTGGGGCTGACCATCGGCGTGGGCATTGCCTTCAAGGGCAAACCGCCCGAAGTGCCCGGCTTCCCGATTGAGGTGGCCGAAACTGCTGCCGACGCCGCCGATGCCGGGCCGCCACTGGAGGCGCTGCTGGCCAGTGCTGACCTGGCAAAGGGCGAGGCGACCTATGCCAAATGTTCGGCCTGTCACACCATCAACGCGGGCGGGGCCAATGGCATTGGTCCCAATTTGCACGGAATCATGGGCGCAAAGCACGCCCAGATCGCCGGTTTTTCCTATAGCGAGGCGATCGCCGGGATCAGCGGGCCGTGGGATTGGAAGGCGATGGACGCCTGGCTGACCAACCCGCGCCGCTATGCTGCCGGCACAAAAATGTCGTTTGCCGGGCTGAGCAATCCGGTTGAGCGGGCGAATCTGATCGCCTGGCTGAACACCCAGGGATCGAACCTGCCGTTGCCGCCGGTGCCAGCGGCGGCTGCGCCCGCTGAAGGCGCTGCTCCGGCGGAGGGTGCAGCCCCGGCTGATGGCGCGGCCCCTGCTGACGCAACTGCGCCCGCAGCCGCGCCTGCCCCAGCGGCCCCTGCCCCCGCAGGCTGAGCCAGCCGGGCTTAACCGCAGCCACCGACGCCGTAATGGCCGCTGATGATGGCCCATGCCTCATCGGCGGTCTCGACGAAGCGGAACAGGTCCAGATCGCGGGCGCTGATGACGCCTTCGTCCACCAGCGCGTCAAAATTGACCACCCGGTTCCAAAACTCCCGGCCAAACAGCACGATGGGCATCGGCGCGATCTTGCCGGTTTGGATCAGCGTCAACAGCTCGAATGTTTCATCAAATGTGCCAAAGCCGCCGGGAAACACCGCCACCGCCCGCGCCCGCAACAAAAAGTGCATTTTGCGCAGCGCGAAATAATGGAACTGAAAACTCAGCCGGGGGGTGACATAGCGGTTGGGGGCCTGTTCATGCGGCAGGACGATATTCAACCCGATGGATTCGCGTCCGGCATCCGCTGCGCCGCGATTCGCGGCCTCCATGATCGACGGGCCGCCACCGGAACAGACAACAAAGTGGCGGCAGCCCTGCTCATCGCACGGCACCGCACTGGCCAGCGCCGCCAGTTTGCGGGCCTCGTCATAATAGCGCGCCTTGGCGTTCAAGCTGCGGGCAATCGCGCGGCTGCGCTCATCGCCCGGCGCGGCCTCGCTTGGCCCTGCGCCGGGTTCGGGAATGCGGGCCGAACCATAAATTACCAGGGTGGATTCAATTCCGGCCTCGTCCAGCAACAGTTCGGGCTTCAGCAATTCCAGCTGAAATCGCACCGGGCGCAAATCTTCCCGGAGCAAAAACTCCTGATCCTGAAACGCCAGCCGATAGGCCGGGTCTTGGGTTTGCGGCGTGGACGCCACTTGCCCGGCAAAGGCGGCGTCATCACGGGCGGGCGGAAATTGCGAGCGGCGCTTGGCGGTATCGGTCATCGCCGCTGACTAGCCGGGATTGGCGGTGAAGCCAAGCCGCAGCCAGCGCGTCAGAACCGGCCCCGGACCGACAGGCGGATGTCACGGCCCGCCAGTGGGGCATAATCCTTCAGGAAACTGGCGTGCCGCCGCGCATTGGCGTTCAGCAAATTGTTGCCGGACAACAACAGGCTGAGCCGATCATTGCCCCGGGGCCGCCAGGCGATGCTGGTGTTGACGCGGGTAAAGCCGCTGGTCGCAGTTTCAAAGCCGGTGACCCGGTTCTGGGCCGCGCTGACCTCGCCCTCGACCCTGAGGTCAATCGCCTCGCTGCTGCCGCCCAGCCCAAGCAACAGCCGGGCGGGCGGAATGCGCGGGGCATTGCCAAAGTCGTCGATGGTCGCGCGCACCAGATCGGCCACCCCGTCCACGGTGACCGTCCAGCCGCCGCTGCGGGCCACATCCACCTCGGCGGTTGCCTCAATGCCCCGATACCGCGCCTTGCCCTGCGCGAATTGAAACACCGGCAAATCCTGTATCACCGCGCCGGTGGCGAATTCATAAATATAGCCGGTAAAGCGGGTGACATAGGCGGCGGCATCGAACCGCCACGCCGGGCCAGACAGGCGCAGGATCAACTCCGCCCCGCGCGCCCGCTCGATGCCAAAGCTGGGATCGCCGATTTCATAGCTTTGGGTGCCGACGTGCGGACCATCGGCCAGCAATTCCTCAGCCGCCGGGGCGCGGGCCGTGGTCGAGAAATTGATGCCGATCTTCGCATCGTTCGACAAAGTGAAAAACCCGCCCAGCGCGCCGGACACGGCGGTGTAACCCCGATCAAAATTCACGTCGCGCGACGATATGCGGGTGCGCTCGGCGCGCGCGCCAGCCTCGATGCGCACCGGACCCAAGGCGACCTCTTGCAGCGTGAAAATGCCATTTTGGATGGTTTCATTGGGCGGCACAAATGCCTCGGCCCCGACCGCCAGAAAGTCGCGGAACATGGTTTGCACGCCGCTGACCCCCTGCCACCCACCGCGCTTGCGCTGGGCAATTTCCAGCCGCGCCTCATAGGCTTCATTGGCGAACAAGGTGCCGACCGCGCCGTCGCCCTCGGTCTCGACATGGGCATAATCGGCATAGCCGCCGCGAAAGCTGATCCGTTCGACAAAGCCGCTGGCCGGGCGGATATTCGCGCGCACATCCAACCGGGTTTGCACCGCATCAATCGCGACCGCTTCCTGCTCCGCGCCCGGCTCGACCGAAAAACGAATCGGCAGGCCATAGAGCGCTTCATAGCGGCTGATCGCCACGCCCAGATCGCCGCCATCGGTGGCGTGAACAACGCCCAGCGTGCCATTCAGGGTGCGGCCCGCACTGTTGGGCAGCCGCCCCCGCAAATCCGCCAGCGCGCGAATGTCGGGGTCGCTGCTGCCCCGGGCGGCGGCGCGCAAATCATCACTCAGCACCGGGCCGCCGATCCGCATATCGCTGGTCTCGGTAAAGCCGCCGCTCGCTTTTACCGCGATGGTGCCGGTGAGCGGGACCGTAACCGCCGCGCCAATCGCCCGTTCCCGCGCTGCCGTCCCCAATGATGCGGTCACATCCGCAGCCAGCCGCTCCGGCGCGGTGGTCGGGATGCGGCTGTCCAGAACATTCACCACCCCGCCAATCGCCGAGGAACCAAAGCGCAGCGAGGCCGGCCCGCGCAGCACCTCAATCCGCTCCGCCAGCAAGGGGTCAATCGCCACCGCATGGTCGGCGCTGGTGTTGGACACGTCGAACGCGCCAATGCCATCGGTCAGCACCCGCACCCGTTCCCCCTGAAACCCGCGCAGCACCGGGCGCGAGGCATTGGGGCCAAAGCTGGTGGCCGAAACCCCCGCCTGTCCCGCCAGCGCCTCGCCGAGTTGCGGGCGCAATTCGCGTTGCAGCTCGGTGGCCGCCAAAATCGCCACCGGCGAGCTGCTGTCGCGCAAATCGCGCGCAAAGGCCCCGGTCACGACAATTTCCGGGGCGTCGGCGGCATCAGGTGCGTCGGCGCCATTGGCCGCAGCATCAGCCGCAGCGGGCGCGGACCAGATGGCGGCACCACCAACCAGCCCGGCCACCAGACGGCGGACGGCGATGCGCGGCAGAGGGAGCGAAGCGTGGGCGAGCATAAGGCACCTTACATGTTGAGAAAACAGCAGCTTCGCCGGTGTAGCACCCAGACCTCGCGCCTCCGGCCAGGAGCAACCCCACAAAAGTTAGCAGGTGGTGATACACAGTCTCAATTGCAAGTGCATCGCCGACCAACCGGGCATTTGGTGCGACAATCGGGTGACACTTGCAAATGACAGCAATGTCAGCAATTTTGGCGGCCTGCAAAAGGAATTGCGCCAATGACCATTGCCACACCGATCACCGCCGATTCAGGGGCGACCACCCTGCCCCCGGTTGATGTGGACCTGCTGATCGTTGGCGCGGGCATTTCGGGCATTGGCATGGCCGTGCATATGCAAATGCACTGCCCCGGCAAACGGGTGGCGATGGTCGAGGCCCGGGCGGAGCTGGGCGGCACGTGGGACCTGTTCCGCTATCCCGGCATCCGGTCGGACAGCGATATGTTCACGCTTGGCTTTGGGTTTGAGCCGTGGCGCGGCGACCGGGCAATTGCCGATGGCGGCACCATCCGCCGATATCTGAACCAGATTGTCGATGACCGGGGGCTGCGCGGCCAGATCCGCTTTGGCACCCGGGTGCTGGCCGCCGACTGGGACAGCGCGGCCGCCCGTTGGACCGTCACCATGGCGGGGGCCGACGGACAGCAGCGGCTGACCACCCGCTTCCTCTATATGGGGTCGGGCTATTATGACTATGAACAGGGCCATGATGTTGCTTTTCCGGGGCGGGAAAGCTTCACCGGCCAGATTATCCATCCGCAATTCTGGCCGCAGGATGCCGATCTTGCCGCCAAGCAGGTGGTGGTGATTGGGTCCGGGGCCACCGCAATCACGCTGGTGCCCAGCATCGCCAGCACCGCCGCCCATGTCACGATGTTGCAACGCACGCCAAGCTGGTATTTCATTCGCCCCAGCCGCGATTGGGTCGCCAACGGCCTGCGGCGGATATTGCCAGAGGAAACCGCCTATCGGCTGGTGCGCTGGAAAAACATCACGCTTCAGGGCTTTGCCTTTCGCCGCGCAATGGCGCGGCCCCGGCAATTTGGCAACATGCTGATGAAACCCGTGCGCCGCGCGCTGGGGGGGCGGTTCAACCCGGTCGATTTCACCCCGCCCTATAATCCATGGGAACAGCGGATTTGTCTGGTGCCAGACAGCGACTTTTTCGCCGCGATCACTGCGGGCCAGGCCAGCATTGTCACCGACCGGATTGACCATTTTGACGCGGGCGGCATCGTGCTGGCGTCGGGGCAGCGGCTGGATGCGGATGTGATTGTCACCGCCACTGGCTTGAAACTGGCGGTGGCGGGCAAGGTGGCGTTCCGGGTGGATGGCCGGGCGGTGCATTGGCCGGACCATATTTATTACAAAAATTGCATGTTTTCCGGCCTGCCCAATCTGGCGATGGTCTTTGGCTATGTGAATGCGTCATGGACGCTGCGGGCCGATTTGGTGGCCGATTATATCTGCCGCGTGATCCGCCACATGGATGCCAGCGGCGCGGCCATCGCCACCCCCACCCTGCCCGGCGACAGCGTCGATGAAGCGCCATTGTTCGCGTTCAGTTCGGGCTATTTGCAGCGCGCCGACGGCACTTTGCCAAAAAATGGCGCGGCATGGCCATGGCAACTCAGCCAGGATTACCGCGCCGACAAGGCGGCGATGGCTGGGCCGGTGGATGACGGGGTGTTGCGGCTGGAACCGGCCCCCGCGCCCGCACTTCACCCCATCGCCTGAACCGCATCAGCCAGCACGCCCGCGCCATAGCGCACCGGATCCGTAGCGGGCAGCCCGGTTTCGTCCGCCGCCCGCGCAACCGCATCGGCGGCGGCGGCGTCATCCAGGCCCAGCGTGTTCAGGCTGACCGCAATCACGCGCGGGTTCGGGTTGGTCAACCGCGCCGCCGCGACATGGGCGTCAATCGTCGCGGCCAGGCTGGGCACGGCGCGGTGGGGCAGGCCGCGCACAATGGTCCGCCCCGCCTCATGGCACAGCACCATCGCATCGGGCTGGGAGCCGTGAACCAGCCCCAGCGTCACCCCGCCAAAGGTCGGGTGCAACACGCTCGCCTGTCCCTCGATCACGTCCCAATGGTCAGCTTCATTGTCCGGTGACAGCATTTCCGCCACGCCCGCAATAAAATCGCCCGGGATTGCGTCCAGCGCCGCGCCCTCGCCCGCGATCAACACCCCGGTCTGGCCGGTGGCGCGAAAACTGGCCGCTACCCCGCGCGCGGCAAGCTCATGGTGCAGCGCCAGCGCGGTGAACTTCTTGCCAACGGCGCAATCGGTGCCGATGGCCAGCACCCGCCGCCCGCTGCGCCGCGCACCCGTGGCCAGCGGCATCTCGCCGCCCTGCCAATGGCGGACATCGTGCAGGCTGGCATCATGCGCCGCCGCCGCCCGGACCAAGCGGTCGATGCTGTCCAGCCGCCGGTGCAGGCCGCTGGCAATGTCAAACCCCGCCGCAATCGCCTCCACCAGCCACGGCACCCAATGGTCGGGCAGCAGCCCGCCCCGGTTGGTCACCCCCAGCACGACGGTGCGCGCGCCAGCGGCAAAGGCGGCGGCAAAGTCCATATCGGCGATGCCCAAATCCAGTGCACAGCCCGGCAGGCGAAACTGGCCAACGCACAATTCGGGCCGCCAGTGCAAAATGCCCTGCGCGGTTTTGGCTCCAAAATCCGGGCCGGCATCGCCCAGAAACAGCAAATAAGGCGACCGCAATTTACGCATCAATCTCTCCTGCACCCCACACGGCGGGGTCAATTGGCAACATCATTCCCGCCGGGTCCAGCCCGGCCTTGGCGTCCTCGCCCGTCAGCCAGAATGGCCCGTCCAAATCGGCATAATCCGCGTTCAGCGCCAGCAATTGCGCCGGGGCCACTGCCTCGGTCGGCCCCACCATACAGCCAACAAACACGCCCATATTCGCCGCGCGCGCCGCCGCCATGATCGCCAGCGCCTCGGTCAGCCCACCGCATTTGTCCAGCTTGATATTCACGAAGTTCACCGGCGGCGGCAGGCCCACCAGATCCGCCAGCGTGTTGAAACTTTCATCCAGACACAGGGCCAGCCCCGGCGGGGTGGGCAGCAAATCCGCCTCCGCCCCCACCGGCAGCGGCTGCTCAATCAAATCATAGCCGCATTCCACCAGCACCGACATCGCGCTGGCCAGCAAGTCCGGCGTCCAGCCACAATTGGCATCGGCGATCAGCCGCGCCGCCGGCGCCGCTGCCCGCACCGCCCGGATGCGCGCGGATTCCTGGGCCAAGGTGGTGGGATTGGCCGGGGTGCCACCCAATTTCACCTTCAGCAGGGGCCGCCAGCCCTCCGCCGCCGCCTGCGCGTGCATCGCCTCGGCACTGTCCACCACGATGGTAAAGGCGCTGGCCAACGCGCGCGGGGCCGCGCCGATCAGCGCCGCCACCGTGGTTCCCGCCGCCGCTGCCTCCCACTCCCACAGCGCGGCATCCAGCGCCGCCCGCGCGCCCGACGGCGGCAGCAGCGCCGCCAGCCCGGCCCGGTCAATGCCTGCCTCAATCACCCCGCGCTGCCCCTCGACCGCCGCCAGCATCGTGGCCGCCGTTTCGCCGCGATAGGCCACGCCGGTCGACGCGCCGCGCCCGGCCACGCCGCCGCCCGCGATCCGCACGCGCAAAATCTCCGCGACCGTGCGGGTGCCCCGTGCGATGGAAAATGGCCGCAGCAACGGGCGCTGCTCAATTGCACAGCTCAGCCGCAACGGAATGTCCGCCGATGATTTTGCCACTGCCGCCGTCCCTGTTGCCTTGCCACTGCCCCGCCCGGGCGTGCTCGACGCCTTATATCGCCATTGCGCCCCGGTGCCAGATGCTTCTGGGTCCGCTGCGGACTAAATTTGGTGATAATCCCGGAACCACGCCACAAATTTGGCCACCCCCTCGGCCATCGGCGTGCCGGGCGCGCCGCCGGTCAGGTCGCGCAGCAAGCTGGCATCGGCCCAGGTGGCGGGCACGTCGCCCGGCTGCATCGGCAGATAGTTGCGGATGGCGGTGCGCCCGGTGGCGGCGGCAATCGCGTCGATAAAATCTTCCAGCCGCACCTTGGTGCTGTTGCCGATATTCACCACCCGGTGCGGGGCCACCGGCGACAGGCTGTCACGCGCCGACACCGCTGCCTGCCCCGGCACCGCATCGATCAGGCGGACAATGCCGCGCACCAGATCGTCGATATAGGTAAAATCGCGCCACATGTCGCCGTGGTTGTAAACATCGATCGGCTCGCCCGCCAAAATCGCCCGGGTGAATTTGAACAGGGCCATGTCCGGGCGGCCCCATGGGCCATAGACGGTGAAAAAGCGGAACATGGTGGTCGGCAGGCCGTGGATATGGGCATAGCTGTGCGCCATTGCCTCATTCGCTTTTTTGGTGGCGGCGTAGAATGACATCTGGCTGTCGGCCTTGTCCAACTCGCCATAGGGCATGGCGGTGTTCGCGCCATAAACCGAACTGGTGGATGCCATCAGCAAATGGGCGGGGCGCAGCCGCCGCGCCGCCTCCAGCACGTTGAAGGCACCGATGATATTGGCATCGATATAGGCGCGGGGGTTGTCGATCGAGTAACGCACCCCCGCCTGCGCCGCCAGATGGACGATCACATCGGGCCGGGCGGCGTCGGCTGCCGCGGCCAGCGCGCCGTCGTCCTCCAGCAGCGCCTCGGTCGCGGCAAAGCCGGGATGCTGAGCCAGCAGCGCATGGCGGCGCTGTTTCAGCGTCACATCATAATAATCGGTCATGCCGTCATAGCCGTGGACGGCCCAACCCGCTTGCAGCAAATGTTCGGCAAGATGAAAGCCGATAAATCCGGCGGTCCCGGTGATGAATGCGCGGCGCATGGCAAGCCCTTGAAATGTGCCGGACCCCCGGCGTCGTTCCCGTTACCAACCGTCCGTAACCAACTGGTGAAAATCGCGCGTCACGGCGGCGGGTTTGCCGCCCCGCCCGGGGCCACGATCAGCGCCAGCGGGGCATCGACCTTGACCTGAGCGCCGACCATTGCCGCCAGCGCGGTCACAACCCCATCGAACGGCGCGGTCAGCGCATGTTCCATCTTCATCGCCTCCAGCACCATCAGCCGCTGCCCGGCGGTGACGGTCTGCCCCTCGGCGACATCGACCGCGATGACCTTGCCCGGCATGGGGGCGAGGATCGCGCCATCGGCGGCGGAGGCGGCGGAACCACCACGCTCGGGTCGAGGCGTGAACAGCCAATCGTGACCGCGTTCCGTAACGATGGCGGTGTGATCAGGATTGCCGTAGCTTGCGAGCAGGCCATGGTTGACCGTGGATGCTTGGTAATGCTGTCCGGCGCACCAAATATCCGCATGGGTTCGCTGCGGCGCGTTAAGCCGCAGTCCGAACAATTCTCGGAGAATCTGAGTATGCGGCGGCGCGCGCCAATCGAAGTAATCGGTTCGCAGGCGCAATCCGGCAACGTCTGCGGCATTCTGGCTAGGCTGGTCAGCGGGCATCAGAGTAGCGCCAGCGCGTTCGATCAGCCCCGTGTCCAGATTGGCTTGTGCAAAGTCGGGATGATCGAGACACTCGTAAAGGAACCCCTTATTGGTCCGAACCGGAAAAACGAGGCTCTCGTCCAGCGCCACCTTGAGTGCATGCCGGGCATCGTCGCGCGTCTCGCGATGCACAATGATCTTGGCAATCATCGGATCGTAGAAAGGGGTTACGACATCGCCTGCGCGGACCCCGGAGTCGACGCGCGTCCCGGCATTGTCGAGGATCAGGTCATCAAGCCGCCCCGTGCTCGGCAAAAACCCGCGTCCCGGATCTTCTGCATAGAGCCGAGCCTCAATCGCATGGCCGTTGATCGACAGCTCCTCCTGCCGCTTCGGCAGCGGCTCCCCGCTCGCCACGCGCAATTGCCACTCGACCAGATCGACCCCGGTGATCTCCTCGGTGACGGGGTGTTCGACCTGAAGG
>DAIUBZ010000038.1:0-1502 GCA_036846445.1 Sphingopyxis sp.
CCATCGCCTTCCAGCCGGCTGGCGAAATCGCGGATCATCGCCATGCTGCCGCACAGCATCACCCGGTCGGTTTCCGGGTCCAGCGCCGCCGGGCCGGGGATGCCGGCAAACAGGCGGCCATCGGCGATCAGGTCGGGGATGCGCCCTGTGGTGTGAAATGCCTCACGCGTCACGGTGGGGACATAGTGGAATTTCGCCGCCGCCACCTCGCCGACCAGCGGGTCGTCGGCCAGCCGGGCCGCCAATTCGTCATGATAGGCCAGATCGCTGACGCAGCGGACACAGTGGACAATGACCACCGTGTCAAACAGGTCGTAAATGTCGGGATCACGGGCCAGGCTCATGAACGGGGCCAGGCCGGTGCCAGTCCCGAACATGAACAAACGGCGGCCCGGCAACATCGCATCGGCAACCAGAGTGCCGGTGGGCTTGCGGCCAAGATAGACGGGATCGCCCGGCTGAATATGTTGCAGGCGCGAGGTGAGCGGGCCATCCTCGACCTTGATCGACAGAAATTCCAGCTCCTCATCCCATGCCGGGCTGGCCATGGAATAAGCGCGCAGCAACGGCTTTTTTTCGCCCGCCAGCCCCAGCATGACAAATTCCCCCGACCGAAACCGGAATGACGCCGGGCGGCTGATCCGCAGCGAAAACAGATGGTCGTTCCAATGCCGCACGGTGCGGACATGCTCAACGCTCAGCGTCTCGGACGCGGCCAGCGGGGGATAGGGAGCAGCGGGCGCGGTGGGCAAGGTCATGGCAGCAATCCGGCAGGCGTGGCGCAGGCCGCCACAACAGCCGCCCACATAAGCGCAGCCGCCCCGGTCAGCAACCCCGAACGCCCACCGGCTTTACCGCGCCGCCAGTTTCACCCCCGCCGGAGCAGCGGCCCATTTCACCTGTTCCTTGCCGTCCATCTGGCGCACGAAGCAGGTCTGGCCCTTGGCCTTCAGCGCGCCGCACACCCGGTTCGCGTCGGCGCGCGAGGCGATGCCGTTGACCGTCAGCCGGTAAAATGTCCGCCCGCCAACCGGAGCGGCGTGGCTGGAGCCGGGATAGGCGGCCAACACGCGGTGGGCGCGGACCAATTGGCTCCATTTGCCCTGTGCGATCGCCAATTTGTCGAACGCGCCCAATTGCACCGCCCAACCTGCGGGTTTTTTGCTGTCAAAGGCCAGCACCCGGGGGGCGGACAATTGCTCGGCAATCGCCCGTGCTTCGCGCGCAGCGGGACGTTCGGCGGGAGGGGTAGCGGCGGCTGCCACCACCCGCTGGCGCACCGGCACCGCGCTGGCCGCCGCTGCCACGCTCGCCGCAGGTGCGGTGCGATAAGGCGCGGCTTCGGCCAAAATGACCGGCGCGGGGGCCGGTGCAGGCGCAGCGTCGGCCACCGGGGCGGCTGGCGGCAATTCAATGCTGGCCAGACCCGGCGCATCGACCGGCAATGGCGCCGGAGCATATTCGGCCAGCGGCGCGGGATCAGCCGCCGCCAGCGCCACCGG
>DAIUBZ010000038.1:1602-12028 GCA_036846445.1 Sphingopyxis sp.
CGGGTGCGCGGGTCAGCGCCCACTTGGCGCGCCGATTGGGTGAGGGTGAAAGCGGCACGCGACAAATCACCCGCGAGCGCCTGAGCCAGGCCGATGTCGGATGCCGGCAACAGATCGCGGTGCTGATCGACCAGCGCCATTGCCCCGGCATTATCGCCGCTGGCAATCAGCGCCAGGCTGCGCCCAATCACTGTCTGCCCATCGATTTGGCCCAGCGTGATCGCGTCAGCATAAGCGGCGGCGGCGGATTGGAAGCGCCCGCTGTTCAAATAGGCCTGACCCAGTAAGGCGCGATAAGCGGCAGTGGTTGGTGCCGCCGCCACTGCGGCTTCCGCCGGGGCCACGGCAGCCGCCGCCCGGTTCTTGCCGATGGCCGCGCTCGCCTGTGCCGCAAACTTTGCCGCCATCGCCGCCGCCTTGGGGCTGCCGACTGCCGCGCCGGGAGCGGATGGCGCCCCAATCTGAGTGCGGCCTGTGCTGCATGCCGAGGTGGTGGCGGCCACGATCAAGCCGGTTGCGGCCAATTTCCAGATGCTGTTGCGCGTCATTGCGTTTCCCCGATGTTGGAAGTGCGATTCGCCCGGCGGGCGACCAATGGCCCGGCGGCTTTGCCGGCCAATGCTTCGATTTCCGGCAATTCGGCCAGATATTGATCCAGCATTTCGACCATGATCTGCTGGCACGACCGGTTGAACACCGCACTGGCCAGCCGCAACCGCAAATGCCGTTCGCTGGTCAGCCGCAGGGTGAAGGCGGCGGTGTCAGCCCGGCTGGTCCGCTCCGCCACCGCCGCGCGCGCACGGACCGGCGCAGCGGCGGGCATGACCGGCGCGCCGGCAGCAGGCTGTGCCAGCGGCGCTTCCATTTGGGCCGCCAGCAATTCACGTTGGCGCACCACCGCGGGTTTGCGATGCAGCAAGGGGGAATCAGCCGCCGGCACGATATTGCCGGGGCCTGCTGTGCCACCTTCATGATCCCCGTCGGCCACTTCATCGGCGTCTGGCTGTGCCGCATGCATGATTGGCAATCCGCCGCCATCCAGCGCCGCGTCGGCAGCGCTGCGGCCAAGTTGGGCGGGCATGGACGCGGCCATCAGCGACCTTAAATCCATGCCGCCGCCAAGTGGCTCGGCGGATTGACCGACGGGGTCGACATCATAACCCATGTCGTTCCAGCCAAGATCATCATGGCCAGACAGGTCCGCCGCCGGGCCGCTGCCCAGCGGTTGCCGCCGCATCGCCGGACGCGCGCCGCCGCGCCGGGCGAGTAAGCCTGAGGTCAGCGAGGCAAGAGGTTTGGCGTCTGCCATAATATCATTCCCTGTCCGTCTGTTCGTCACTGACCCGATACGCGGCGGCCAAAGCCCCCACCCATCGGGCGCACCCCGCCAAAGCCTTGCGGCTGGGCGGCGGTTGGCGCGCTGAACACCGTCCGGCGGAAGTGTTTTTCCAGCCGATCAGAGATATAGGTCCACAAGTTGCGGATCTCATCGGCCGACTTGCCGCCGGGATCCACCTCCATCACCGTGCGCCCGTCGATCATCGACGCCGCATAATCGGTGCGGTGATGCAGGGTCACCGGTGCCACAGTTCCGTGCTGTGACAGAGCAACGGCGGCTTCAGCCGTGATCTTTGCCTTGGGCGTGGCGGCATTGACCACGAACATCAGCGGCTTGCCCGCGCGCTCGCACAAATCCACGGTGGCGCCGACCGCGCGCAAGTCGTGGGGGCTGGGCCGGGTCGGAACGACAATCAGCTCGGCCACCGAAATCACGCTCTGGATCGCCATGGTGATGGCGGGCGGCGTGTCGATGACCGCCAGTTTGAAACCCTGTTGGCGCAAAACCTCCAGATCCGAAGCCAGCCGCGCCACCGTCGTCTGGGCAAATGCGGGCAATTCCGATTCCCGTTCATTCCACCAATCTGCCAGCGAGCCTTGGGGATCGATGTCGATCAGCACGACCGGCCCAGACCCGGCAAGCTGCGCCTGAACCGCCAAATGGCCGGACAAAGTCGTTTTGCCCGATCCGCCCTTTTGTGATGCCAAAGCCAATACGCGCACTGCCGCTTCCCCTTGTTGGTGCCAAACCAGGTCCAATCGCGATGGGGAATGCCATGGTCCGCGCTAAAATTTGGTTAACGCCTGAGAAATTAAGGTGAAGCCAGTCCCCATGAACATGGTTAACCGGACAGTCATCGCCGAACCGCCAGTCTTTGCGCGGTTCACCTGTGCTAACCGCATATTAGCCATTGGCCGCTATCACCCCGAATATCCGGTGGCTTTGCCATCATTTTGCCGCGCGCGCCGTGCGCAGCGACGCCGTCATGGAGCCAAAAATGCAAATCAGGTCCGTCAATCTGGCAACAATCACCCTGGCCCTGTGCGCCGTCGCCGCGCCGCAAGCGGTGCTGGCGGATGTGAAGGCCGGGGTGGAGGCGTGGGAGCGCGGCGATTATCCGACCGCCGTCACCGCATGGCGCACCGAAGCAGTCAAGGGCGATGCTGATGCCCAGTTCAACCTGGGCCAGGCCTATAAGCTGGGACGCGGGGTGCCGACCGATCTGGCGCAGGCCGAGAGCTGGTATCGCCGCGCCGCGACCCAGGGCCATTTGCAGGCCGAGGACAATCTGGGGCTGGTGCTGTTCACCCTCAACCGCCGCGAAGAGGCGATGCGATTTATCGGCCGGTCCGCCAGCCGGGGTGAGCCGCGCGCGCAATATGTGCTGGGCACCGCCCATTTCAACGGTGATCTGGCCGACCGCAACTGGGCCCGCGCTTATGCCTTGACCAAGCGGGCCAGCGATGCGGGTCTGGGGATTGCCTCCGCCCGGCTCGCCCAGTTGGATCGGATGATCCCGCTGGAGGACCGGCAAATGGGCATGGCGATGTTGCCGGAATTGGAGCGCGATGAACAGCGGGCGCGTCTTGCCGCCGCCACCGCCAGCATGGCCGCCGCGCCGCCGCCGCCGTCGGCGGTGCGCCCGGCCCCGATTGCCCCATCGCTGCCCGCCGCAACCTATGTGCCGCCACCGATGCTGGATGCCCCTGCGCCGCCGCTGCCCGCGCCCGCCATGGCGATGGGATCGGCTGAACCATTGCCGGAACTGCCGCCCGCGCCAACGATCAGCCGCAAGGACCAGGCGCGGGCCGCAAAGGCGGCCAAGCGCGCAGCAGCCGCAGCAGCAAAGCGGGATCGGCCAGCACGCGGCGGCCAGATGGCTGCACTGCCGCCGATGATCGGCAGCGGCGTGGCGGTCCCGGCGCCGCCAGCCCCCATGAATTTTCCGGCCCCCGCGCCCGTCCCGCCGCAAGCCGTCCCGGCGGCGACGCTGCCGCCGCTGCGGCCTATTGCTGCACCGGGTCCGCTGGCCAGCGCCGAGTTGCCAGCATCCACGCCGGGAACCAGCTTTGCGCCGCCGCCGATGGCCGGGGCGGCAGACGCAGTCCCCGAGGAACCGGCCGCTGCACCCGCGCCAACCGCCACCACCCGCGACGGCTGGCGGGTGCAACTGGGTGCGTTCAGCGATGAGGCGCGGGCCCGTGCACTGTGGGCGGCGCTGGAAAAGCGCTTTGCCTCAATTGGTTCCGCGCAGCCATATCTGGTGAAGGCGGGCCCGGTCACCCGGTTGCAAGCGGGTGACTTTGCCGCGCGCGCCGACGCCGCCGCATTTTGCGCGCCAATCGCCAGCAGCAGCCAGCCCTGTGTGGTGGTCAAGCGATAGCGCGCTCCCGGCGCGCCAACCGCAAAAAAAGGGGCCGGTGCTGTGCGCACCGGCCCGCAATTATATCGGTCGGCAACCGATCTAACGCCGCGCCAGACTAAAAGACCCGGGCATATTGCTCGTTGCCGACAAAGCCGATTTTGCCGACCTCACTCCGTTTGATCACCGCAATCACCTGATCCACCACAATATAGCGCGCATTCGGGTCAGGCTGGATTTGCAGCTCCGGCTCCGGCTGGATTTGCTTGGTCGCCTGCAAATTGGCGTCCAGCCCGGCCAGATCAACCTGCGCGCCATTCCACAAAATCGCACCCTCTGGCGTGATCAAAATCTTGTTCTTAATGGGATCAATATTGGTTTTCGGGCTGTTGTCCGGAACCGGCAGATCAATCTTCACCGCATGAGTCTGGATTGGAATCGTGATGATGAACATGATCAGCATCACCAGCATCACGTCGATCAACGGGGTGGTGTTCATGTCCATCATCGGGGCATCATCATCGCCCCCGCCTACACTCATCGACATATTATCATCCTTCGACTGGCCCAGCCCCGCATGGGGGCAGGCAGATCAAATCCGGCCCACCACGGCGGTGCCAGCGGCTGGTTCGGAAATGAACCCGATCTTTTGAAAGCCCGCAAACTGCATCGTGTAAATCGCCCCGCCGATGCACTGATACGGGGTGTTGATATCGCCGCGGATATGCACTTCGGGGAAATTTTCATCCGTGATATTCTGGGGCCCGCCGATATCGATCAGCAGTTGGTCCAGCTTGGCCTTGCCCCGATCCAGCAGTTCGCGGCTATCCACCAGAGTCTGGCCCCAATAGACTTCGCACACTGCGCCGCCCGGCGGACCACTGCGAATTGACAGCAGCACATTCTCGGGCTTGGTCGTGGTGGCTTCGAACACCACGTCGGGCAGCTCCACCGGCACCGTGTCCAGCACCACCGGCACGGTGATGATGAAGATGATGAGCATCACCAGCATGATGTCCACCAACGGCGTCGTGTTGATATCCGACATCGGGGCGTCTTCGCCGCCCTTATCTCCTACACTCATTGACATTTCAGACTATCCTGTCGGTCAGCTTGGGTGTTGGCACATGGCTGGATGGTTGGACACCCAACCGGTCTAGCCACACATCACTCAATATCATCTCAGACCCCAAATGGGCGGCGGTGCTGATCTGCCCCGCCGCCACATGGGCCTGCCTTGCGCCTTATGCCTTGGCCGGAGCCTTGGCCGCCGGAGCAGCCGCCGCGCGGCTGACGGGGCGAACCTGCCCGTTCGACATCAGTGCGCCCTGCACATCATTGGCAAAGGTCGACAGGCTGCGGGCGATCTGCTTGTTCCGGCTTTGCAGCCAGTTGAACGCCATCACCGCCGGCACCGCGACCAGCAGGCCGACTGCGGTCATGATCAGCGCTTCACCGACCGGACCAGCGACCATGTCAATCGACGCCTGACCCGACGAGCCGATCTTCACCAGCGCGTTCAAAATCCCGATCACCGTGCCGAACAGACCGATGAAGGGCGCGGTTGAACCGACGGTCGCAAGGAACGACATGCCGCCATTCAGCTTGGTGTTGATCAAATTCTGCGACCGCTCCAGCGACCCGCTCATCCACTCATGGGCCTCGACGGGATCAGTCAATTTGGTGTGCTCGGCATTGGCGCGCAGCCCGTCATCAACCACCTGGCGAAACGCGCTGTTCTTTTCCAGCTTGCCCGCACCTTCGGCCAGAGTCGGGGCGCGCCAGAAATCCGCCTGCACCGCCTTGCCCTGTTTCATCACTTTGCTCTGTTCCAGCAATTTGGTGACCAAAATATAGACCGTGACGATGAACATGATCGTCAGCACCAAAAACGTAAGCTGGGCGATATAGCCACCTTCGCACATCGCGGGGACCAGACCATAGGGGTTTTCGCCCTCTTTCTTCACGCAGGCCGATGCGGGCAGGAAGCCGAAGCTGTCAGCATAGAACATGGTAATCATTGGATTTTCCCTCAGTTTATAATGCGTTCAATTGGAATATGGTCAAAACAAAAGATGGCCGGAGCATCAACGGTCGATCTGCCACCGCACCCGGCTCGCAAAACTGCCGGTCGTGGGGTTGCCGTCGCGACCGAGTTCAGGGGTGAACCGGGCGCGTTGCCGCATCAGCTTACAGGTTTCTGCGTCCAGATCAGCGTGGCCACTTGACCCGGTAATCGAACAATCCGACACCCGGCCATCCGGCCCGATCGACAGCCGGAAAGACGTCGTCCCCTCCCGCTCCTCGCGCTGGGCACGGGGCGGATAATCATCATTTGATGCCCAGCGCCCGGGATTGCCGCGCGGACTGGCCTTTTTGCTCAAGTCCGGCGTTGGCGGCGGCGGCGGCATTGCCGGCGGCACCACCGGCGGGATTGGCGGCGCGGTCGGCGTCGGCGGGGCTGACGGCGGCGGTGTCGGCGTCGTATCGCGCACCACATTGTCATTGTTCACTGGCGGCAAGGGCGACGGCGGCACCACGATGGGCGGCGGCGGCGGCAACACATTTTCGGGCGGCGGTGGGGGCGGCTCTTCCTCGACCGGCGGCTCGGGTTCATTCACCTCGATTGCGGTCAAGTCGGCGACTGTTTTCTTCACCGCTTCCATGTTGAGACCCAAAATCAGACCCGCACCCAACCCAAAGGTTAGAAGCCCCGCCGTGACAACGCCAACGACCCGGTCTTTTGGATCAACTGAATCACCATATGCCATTCAGGGACAAGCTCCTTGCTGGTTCATCCTGACCATTCGCCCATAACAGGCAGCTCAAGCCGGGACACAGCAAGCAGTGGCCATCCGGCCTCCCCCCAGTGCGAACCCCGACACACTCTCAGACGTCTTTATTTGTTTTCTTGCGCCTGACCCCTTAGTCCTATCGCGGCAACGGCAAGTTCGCAAACCCTTTATCGCGGGTTAATATCCGTCCCGTTAAACCCCATCATGCCGCGCCGATGCTGGCGACCTGTTCATGTCATTGGAGTGACAATATGCCGCGCAAATCCATTATGGCCATCGCCATTTGTTTCGGTTTATCAACGCATTGGATGCCAACCGTCGACGCGCAGCCGGTGGCGGCAACCACAGATGTCCCCAGCCCGTTCAGCTATGCCGACATTGCCGACCTGGCCGTCGCAACCCCGATGGTGATTGACGTGCGGGTGCGGCGCACGACCGCCATCCCGGCGGTGCGGGCCACCGGCGTTGCGCCGGGCATGGCCCGGCTGTTGGTGGAGGGCGATGTTCAGGCACTGATTCGCGGTAGCGGGCCGCTGGCGGCGCGAATCACCTGGCTGGCGGATTTGCCGACCGATGCGCGGGGGCGCACCGAGCGGCTGAACCGGCAGCGGCTGCTGATCTTTGCCCAGCCAGTCCGCACCGCAAACGGCGCGCCAACAACCGGGGCCGTGCAACTGGTCGCGCCGGATGCGATGCTGCGCTGGGACGCGGGAACCGATCGCCTGACCCGCAGCATCCTGGCCGAGGCGGTCGCGCGCGACGCGCCGCCAGCCATCACCGGGGTCAGCAGCGGCTTTCATCAAGCGGGCAGCCTGCCGGGCGAGAGCGAGACCCAATTGTTTCTGGATACGGCGAACGGCGAGCCAGCGGCGCTCCAGATCATCCGCAGCCCCGGCACGCCGGCGCGCTGGGCGGTCAGCTTTGGCGAGATTGTCGATGCCGCATCGGTCCCGGCGGCGGGCACGCTGGGCTGGTATCGCCTGGCCTGCGGCCTGCCCAGAACCTTGCCGCCCGGCGGGCTGGCGGGGGCCAGTGCTGCGGAAAATCAGGCCGCCGCCGCCGATTATGCGCTGGTACTGCGGGCGCTGGGCCCCTGCACCCGCACCCGCACCACGGCGGGGGCCACGGGGGTTTTCAATCGCCGCTGAGCCAGTTAGGGCGCGGAGCTCGCCCACACAGGAGCCCGTGCGCCATGCCGCCACCATCTGCCACCTCGACCAGCGCCAACCCGCCACTGCCAGATGGCACCGGCGCCCGGCCCCCGCTGCGCGTCGCGTTGGCGGGAATTGGCGTGGTCGGCGCGGGCGTGCTGAAATTGCTGGAGACCAATGCGGCGCTGGTCCGCCGCCGGGCCGGGCGCGACATTGAGGTGGTGGCAGTGTCCGCCCGCGACCGGGCGCGGGATCGCGGGGTGGATTTGAGCCGATATCGGTGGGAAGATGATATGCAGGCGCTGGCCACCGCGCCCGATGTCGATGTGGTGATCGAGATGATCGGCGGCGCTGACGGCCCCGCCCTGACCCTGGCCCGCGCCACCATCACCGCTGGCAAGGCACTGGTGACCGCCAACAAGGCGATGATCGCCCACCATGGTCTGGCGCTGGCCCGCGCGGCGGAGGTGGCGGACACGCCGCTGAAATATGAAGCCGCCGTGGCGGGCGGCATTCCGGTCATCAAGGCGCTGCGCGAGGGCGCATCGGCCAATGAAATCGCCCGGGTTTACGGGATTTTGAACGGCACCTGCAATTACATCCTGACCGTGATGGAGCGCGACGGGCTGGGCTTTGCCGAGGCGCTGGCCGGGGCGCAGGCGGCGGGATATGCCGAGGCTGATCCAGCATTCGACATTGACGGGGTGGATGCCGCGCACAAGCTGGCGATTCTGGCGTCGCTGTGTTTCGGCACCCGGCTGGACTTCGCCGCCGTTGGCATCAGCGGCATTCGCCCGCTGATCGCGGCGGATATTCGCGAGGCGATTGCGCTGGGTTATCGCGTTCGGCTGATCGGGATGGCGGAACGGAACGGGAGCCATTTGTTGCAGCGGGTTCAGCCCTGTCTGGTGCCGGCGGATCACCCGCTGGCATATGTTCCCGGCGCGTTGAACGCGGTGGTCGCAGAGGGCAATTTTGTCGGACGCCTGTTTTTCGAAGGGGCCGGGGCCGGGGCCGGGCCGACCGCGTCGGCGATTGTCGCCGACGTGATCGACATTGCCCGCGATGAATATGGCCCGGCATTTGCGATGCCGGTGGACGCCCTGGATGTCGCGCAGCCCGCCGATCCCGGGGCGCAGATTGGCAAATATTTCATCCGCTTGGTCGTGGCGGACCGGGTCGGCGTGCTGGCGGATATTGCCGCCGCGATGCGCGATGCCGCCGTATCGATCGAAAGTTTCATCCAGCGCGGCGACACTGCGGAGGCGGGATCGGACGCGGCGATCATTGTGCTGGTGACCCACGCCTGCGCTGCCGATGCGGTGGGTGGCGCGCTCGCTGGCCTGGCCGCCGCCGACCATGTGCTGGCTCCGCCACTGTGCCTGCCGATATTGGCGCTATAGAGGATTTACGGGTCCGGGGCTGACCCCGCGTCAGCCGCCCGGGCGGCCTCCATCGCCCTCACATGGTCCAACAGCGGATTGGGCCGGGCGCGGGGAAACAGCACGCCCCGCCGCCCCATCCAATTATACGGCAATTTGTCGAGGTGCAGCGCGTTGACCTCGGGCGCGCGCGGGATGGTGTCACGATATTCCCGCCCAGCCAATGCCGCCGCGCGCTCTTGTGGCGAAAGACGGTGCTGATCCGTCTCTGACCCACAAACCACAATCTCGATGGTTCCAGCAGCGCCGCTGGCCGCGCCGCACCCACGTCCGGGGCGAACGGCGCGGCGGGTGTTGGCGATCAACTCGTCCGGATCAGCCGGAGCCGTGGCCGATGGCGGCGGCGGCGGGTCCTGAGCCAAAGCCGAAAGCGGCGTCGCAGCCGCGGCAAATGGCAACAAAAACGCACCAGCAACCCGTCCGCGCACTCGACAATCCCCCGGTTGCTGCATAAGGCAGCGCAGCCGCCGCCTATGCCCCACCCACTCCCTAAAATCAGGAGATGAACCCGCCATGACCGAACGCAGCCAAACGCTTGACCGGGTGCTGGTGCTGGAAATGGTCCGGGTGACGGAAGCCGCTGCGATTGCGGCAGCCCGCCTGATCGGGCGGGGCGATGAAAAGGCAGCCGATGCAGCGGCGGTCGAGGCGATGCGCGCCGCATTCAATACCCTCTATATGGACGGCACCGTGGTGATTGGTGAGGGCGAACGCGATGAGGCCCCGATGCTGTATATCGGGGAAAAGGTCGGCAATGCCCCCGGCAAGGGCCCGAAAATCGACATTGCCCTTGACCCGCTGGAGGGCACGACAATCACCGCCAAGGCTGGGCCGGATGCGTTGGCGGTGCTGGCGATTGCCGAAGAAGGCTGCCTGCTCAACGCGCCCGATGTCTATATGGAAAAATTGGCGGTCGGCCCGGGCTACTCCCCCGGCGTCGTCGATTTCGCCAAGGGCGTGCGCGGCAATGTCGCGGCGGTCGCGGCGGAAAAGGGCGTGGAACCCGGCGATATTGTCGTGTGCGTGCTCGACCGCCCCCGGCATGAGGCAATTATTGCCGAATTGCGGGCGATTGGCTGCGGCGTGGTGCTGATCCCCGATGGCGATGTCGCCGGGGTGATTGCGACCACCAATCCAGGCACCAACATCGACATTTATATGGGCACCGGCGGCGCGCCCGAGGGGGTGCTGGCCGCCGCCGCGCTGCGCTGTGTTGGCGGGCAGTTCAAGGGGCGGCTGTTGTTCCGCAACGATGACGAACGCCGGCGGGCCGTCAAATGGGGCATCACCGATCTCGACCGGGTCTATGATGTCGAGGAATTGGCCCGGGGCGACGT
>DAIUBZ010000039.1:0-12018 GCA_036846445.1 Sphingopyxis sp.
TGCCTTGCCGGATTTCGGCGCGCTGGACATTTTTGACATAGCCCAGCATCGCCTCGGCCCCGAAATATTCGCGGGCCAGATTGTCGGTGGACAATGCGGCGGTGTGATAGGTCGGCAGGGTGATGAGGTGGTGGAAAATCCCTGCTCGCGCCGCTGCGTCCCGCTGGAAATTGCGAATACGGTTATCGGCCTCGACCCCCAATTCCGTGCCGTCATAATCGACGCTCATCAGCTTGGCCCGGTCATAAGCGGTGAGATCGCGGCCCTCATCTGACCATGTATCAAACACTTGCTGGCGAAAGTTCAGCGTCCAGTTAAAGCTGGGGGAATTGTTATAGGCCAGCTTGGCATTTGGCACCACCGCGCGAATACGATCCACCATCCCGGCGATTTGCTCGATATGCGGCTTTTCCGTCTCAATCCAGATCAGGTCCGCGCCATTTTGCAGGCTGGTGATGCAGTCCAGCACGCAGCGGTCTTCGCCGGTCCCCGCACGAAACTGGAACAGATTGGACGGCAGCCGCTTGGGCCGCAGCAATTTGCCGTCGCGGTTGATCAGCACATCGCCCGGATTGCCCGCGCCTTCCACCTCTTCACAGTCGAGGAAGCGGTTATATTGGTCGCCCAAATCGCCCGGCGCGGCGGTAAAGGCGATTTGCTTGGTCAGCCCGGCGCCCAGGCTGTCGGTGCGGGCGACGATAATGCCGTCATCGACGCCCAATTCCAGAAAGGCGTAGCGAATGGCGCGGATTTTTTGCAGGAAATCCTCGTGCGGCACCGTCACCTTGCCGTCCTGATGACCGCATTGCTTTTCGTCCGACACCTGATTTTCGATTTGCAGGGCACAGGCCCCGGCCTCGATCATTTTTTTCGCCAGCAAATAGGTTGCCTCGGCATTGCCGAATCCGGCATCAATGTCGGCGATGATTGGGACGACATGGCTTTCATGGGCATCAATTGCCGCAATGAGCTGCTTGGCCAACAGCTCGTCGCCAGCGGCGCGGGCGGCGTCGAGGTTGCGGAACATCCCACCCAATTCGCGGGCATCCGCCTGCCGCAAAAAGGTGTAAATTTCCTCGATCAGGGCCGGGACGCTGGTTTTCTCGTGCATGGACTGGTCGGGCAGGGGGCCAAATTCGCTGCGCAGCGCCGCGATCATCCACCCGGACAGATAAATATACCGCCCCTTGGTCGTGCCGAAATGCTTTTTCACCGCGATCATCTTCTGCTGCGCGACAAAGCCGTGCCAGCAGCCCAGCGACTGGGTGTAATTGGCGGGATCGGCATCATAAGCCGCCATGTCGGCGCGCATGATCCGGGCGGTGGCGCGGGCGATGTCCAGCCCGGTCCGGTGGCGGTTCTGCGCGCGCATCCGGGCGGCATTTTCGGGGTCAATCGCCGCCCACGCGCCATCGGCATCACGCACCAGCCGGCCCAATTGGCCAATGTCATCATGATAGGTCATAGCGGTTCATCCCTTCATCAACTGCGCTGGGGATGCGCGTGACTGGCGAATTTCGCCAGCAGTGATGTAAATAGTTTTTGTAAACATAGCTGATAGCAGCTATTTCCGGTGAAATAATGTAAAGGATTTACATATGGCCGATCAGCGATTGTTTGCCGGGGCCGCCGTACGGCAGGTCCGGCGCAAGGCAGGATTGAGCCAGGCGGCGATGGCGGCGGCACTGGGCATTTCCCCCAGCTATTTGAACCTGATTGAACATGGCCAGCGGGCGCTGTCGGCGGCGGTGCTGGTCCGGTTGGCCGAGCGGTTCGGCTTTGATCCCACGATATTGGCCGCACCCGCGCCCGGTGGCGGGGTGGCCGGGCTGGCCGGAGCGCTGGCCGACCCCGTTTTTGCGGGCATCGGCGTGGACGCACGCGAAATCAGCGACTGGCTGGCTGCTGCGCCCAACACTGCTGCGGCTTTCATGCGGATTTACGCCGAGCGCGGCGCGGCCCGCGCCGCCGATGATGTGAACGGCGAGCCGCCAGAGGTGGCCGATGTGCGGCGGGCGATTGAGCGGTGGCGGAACCATTTTGCCGATCTGGACGCGCAGGCGGAAGGCTTGGCCGACGAACTGCGGTTGGCGGGCGGCGATACCTATGGCAGTGTATCCGAGCGGTTGCGGGTGCGGCACCAATTGGCGATCCGCATTCTGCCGGTGGATGTCATGCCGGACCGGCTGCGCTGGCTGGATTATCACGCCCGCCAATTGCAATTGTCGGAATTGCTGCGCGCGGCTTCCCGCTGTTTCCATGCGGCGGCAGCTTTGGGCCAGTTGGAGGCGCGGGCGGAAATCGACGCGCTGGTAGCGGCCAGCGAGGTGAGCAGCCCGGCGGCGGCCAGCCTGTTGCGCCGCCATCTGGTCCATTATTTTGCTGCCGCGGTGATGATGCCCTATGGCCGGTTTTTGCGGGCGTGTGAGGCCACCGGCTATGATCTGACCCTGTTGCAACGCCGCTTTGGCGCGGGGTTTGAACAGGTGGCGCACCGGCTGACCACGTTGCAGCGGGTGGGGGCACGCGGCCTGCCATTCTTCATGTTGCGGATCGACCGGGCGGGCCAGGCGTCGAAACGCTTTGCCGGGGCCAGCCGGTCGCCGCTGGTTGATGGCGATGGCCGCTGCCCGCTGTGGGGCGTGCATGACGCCTTTGGCCGGGCGGGCGAGGTGATTGACGATTTGGTGGAATTGGAGGACGGCAGCCGCTGGTTCACCCGCGCCCGGGCGGTGGCCGCGCCAAGTTCGGGCGCATCGCCGCAGCCGGGGCGCTTTGTCGTGGTGTTGGGGGTCGATGCAAAATATGCCCCGGCGCTGGCGGCGGGCCGCGCCCGCGACATGATGCGGGGGGCGGCGACGCCGGTTGGGCTGGGGTGCCGCCGCTGTTTGCGCCCGGCCTGTATTCAGCGCTCCGTTCCGCCCGCCGCCCGCACGCTCAGGTTCCACGACAATGAGCGGGGGATGAACCCGTTTGACTTTGTGCCAGGGTGAAGCCGTGCGCGGCGATCAGGGCCAGGATCTATTTGCCCCGCGCCGCCGCCGCCGCACGGACATCCTGGGCGCGGTCCAGCGGCATCACCAATATATCATCGCCATCGACAATGACCGCCACCCCGGCCATGCCGATGACGGACAATCGCTTGCTGCCGGCACGCAGCAGGCAATCGCGGTTGGCGTGGCTGAACACATCGCCCGCCACCACATTGCCATCGGCATCCGGCGCGCCATGGCCATGAACCGCCAGCCAACTGCCCAGATCCGACCAGCCCATGGTGGCCGGTACCACCGCCACCCGGCCGGCATGCTCCATCACCGCATAGTCGATCGAGATGGCCGGGGCGGCGGCAAAGCTGGCGGCGCCGGCGCTAAACACCGTGGCACCGTCCACCAGATCGGCCTGCCCCTGCGCCACGGCAGCCGCGGCGGCGGCCCAGATGGCGGGACAATGGGCCTGCATCGCCGCCTGCATCGCGCCTGCGCGGAACAGGAATATCCCCGCGTTCCAGCTAAAGCCGCCGGCTGCGACCATCGCCTCGGCGTCGGCGAACGGCGGTTTTTCGATAAAGCGGCTTGCGGCAAAACCGCGCTCCGACAGGGCTGCGCCGCTGGCGATATAGCCAAAACCGGTTTCGGGCCGGTCGGGGGTAATGCCAAATGTCACCAGCCAATCATCGCTGGCCAATTCCGCCCCGGCGGCGACGGCGGCGGAAAATGCGGCGGGGTCGGCGATCATCTGGTCGCTGGGCAGCACCAGCAATAGTGTGTCCGGGCCATGGGTCGCCACCGCCCGCGCAACCGCCAGCCCGATGGCGGGGCCGGTGTTGCGCGCCGCTGGCTCGATCAGAAATTCGGCGGCGCGCCCGCCCAATTGCGGCTGGGCCAGCGCGACATGATCGGCCCCGCACAAAATGACCGGGGGGGCAAAGCCGGCATCGGCGGGCACCCGGGCAACCGTGGCGGCAAACAGGCTGGGGATGCCCGCGACCAGCGGCAAAAACTGCTTGGCGCGCGCGCCCCGCGATTCCGGCCACAGCCGCGTGCCAGAGCCGCCGCACAGGATGACAGGGATGATCGCATGGGTCATGGACGGGTCCCCTAGGGGCGATGGCGGCGATTGTCATCCGCTTTGCGCGTGGATCGGCGGCGATTTTGAGTGTGTAAAGTTTACCGACGCTTCACCTGTTCGGCCTATCAGCGTTGCACCACAGGAAGGTGCCCGATGCTGCGACTGTTCAAACATTATATCCCGCGCGCGGTTCTGCTGCTGGGGGTCGTGGAATTTGTGCTGGTGCTGCTGTGCGGCGAGGTCGCGTGGCGGCTCTATGCCCTGCAAATCGGCATGGGGGTCGGCCCGGTGGACGAGCGGCTGTTGCCGCTCCTGACCTTTGCCGTCACGGTGCAACTGGGCGTGCTGGCGACGGGCTTTTACAGTCCGGAGGCGCTGAACTCGGTGCGGATCGGCGCGGCGCGGCTGCTGACCGGCGTATCGCTGGGGGTGATTTTCCTCTCGCTGCTGCGCTTTGCGATGCCCGATGTCACTTTGTGGCGCGCCAACAGCATTTACGCGATGGCACTGGTGTCGGTGGCCTTGTTTGCGGGGCGGGCGGCGCTCGGCCGGGCGTCGCTGGGCGACACGATGCGGCGGCGCATCGTGGTGCTGGGCGCGGGCGCGCGGGCGGCGCGCATCGCGGCGCTGGCTGCCCAGCCGGGGCGCAGCTTCACGGTGGCGGGCTTTGTCGCGATGAGCGACACGCCGCCCCATGTGCCGGGGGCTGTCCCGCGCGCCGCCATCGCCAGCCTGGACGATCATGTCGAGGGGTTGGGCGCCAGCGAGGTGGTGCTGGCGCTGGAGGAGCGGCGCGGCAGCCTGCCGGTCGCCGACCTGCTGCGGGTCAAGACCCGGGGTGCCCAGGTGATTGATATTTCCGGTTTCATCGAACGCGAAACCGGCCGCGTGGATTTGGCCACCACCAACCCCAGCGGGCTGATCTTTTCCGACGGCTTTTCCGCCGGTGCGCGAATCAGCCGGGCGGTCAAACGGGGATTCGATATCGCCGTCAGCCTGATTTTGCTGGTCATCACCCTGCCGGTGATGCTGGTGGCCGCCGCCGCGATCAAATTGGAAAGCCGGGGTGCGGCCCTGTATCGCCAGACCCGGGTCGGCCTGTATGGCGCGGAATATGCCATAGTGAAATTGCGCTCGATGCGCAGCGATGCCGAGGCGGGCGGCAAGGCGGTCTGGGCGGCAGAAAATGACCCGCGCATTACCCGGGTGGGGCGCTTCATCCGGCAAACCCGCATTGATGAATTGCCCCAAAGCTGGTGCGTGCTGAAGGGCGAGATGAGCTTTGTCGGCCCGCGCCCGGAACGCCCGGGCTTTGTGGCCGAGCTTGAGGCGGCGATCCCCTATTATGCCGAACGCCATATGGTCAAACCGGGGCTGACGGGCTGGGCCCAGGTCAATTACCCCTATGGCGCGTCGGTCGAGGATGCGCGCGTGAAGCTGGAATATGACCTTTATTATGCGAAAAATTATTCGCCGTTTCTGGATTTGCTAATCATCCTCCAAACCGTGCGGGTGGTGCTGTGGCCGGCGGGCGCGCGGTGATGTTGCTGGACGCCGCCGCCGCATTGTCAATCGCCCTGTCCGGCCTCGCCATGTTGGCCTTTGCGGTGTGCGGCGCGTGGCTGGCGCTGCGGCCGGCGGCGCGGATGGCGGTGTTGTTGCCGTCGCGCTGGTGGCTGGTGCTGATGGCCACCGCCTTCATGGCGTGGGCGCTGGCGTGGTTTCTGGCTGGGCCGGACAGCTTTGCGGTGCTGGTGGCCGGGGCGCTGCGCAATGCGGCGATGCTGGCGTGGCTGGCGGCGGCGCTTCTGGGCGGGAAGGGCCCGGCCGACGGCGCGGTGGCGATCAAATTGATTCTGACCACCCTGATCTGCATCTGCCTGATCACCGCGGCACTGGTGTTTCTGACCATGATCAAATCGGCGGTGGCCGGGGACATATTGTCGCCGGAATTGCTGGTGCCCAGCGCGACGATTGTGGAAATGATCGCCGCGTCGGGGGGATTGTTGCTGGTGGACAATATGATCCGTCAGCGCGCCAATTCGGTGCGGATGCCCGTCGTGGTGCTGGCGGGCGGCTGTGTCGCGCTGTGGGCTTATGCGCTGAATATCCATATGATCAGCGCGGTGTCGGGCGCGCCTGCGGCCATGCTGATTTTTCTGGAACCGGGCGTGGCGCTGGTGATGCTGCCGCCGATGCTGATGGCCGGCATGGATACGGGGCGCGAAAAGGTGCGATTGTCCCGCACCATGGCGTTCCGGGCGGTGGCGATGCTGGGTATTGCCATTTATCTGATCCTGATCGCCATTGCCGGGGCGGGCACCCGGTTGATCGGCGGCGATTATGGCGCGGTTGCCCAGGGGCTGTTCCTGACCATCGCGCTGGTGTGCGGCGGCGCGCTGTTGGTGCTGCCCCGGGCGCGGGCGTGGCTGTCGGTCACAATTTCCAAAAATTTCTTTGAACATCGCTATGATTATCGCGGCGAATGGATGCGCTTTACCGCCACCATCGCGCGCGGCGGCGGGGGCGAGGATGTCGAGGTGCGGGTTGCGCGCGCGCTGGCTGACCTCACCGGCAGTCCAGGAGCGATTTTGCTGACCCCCGATGCCCAGGGCGATTATGCCGCCTCGGCCAAATGGGGCTGGGCCAGCGCGGCCAGCGAGGTGATGGTGATTGGCCGCGCTGCCGCCGCGCCATGGGCCGTCAGCGGGCGGATCTTCGACCTCGACACGGTGCGCAGTGGCCAGGATGCAGGCGAGGTGGCGGCGGCGCTGCCCGCGTGGCTGGTGGCGGACCCGCAAATCTGGGCTGCGGTGCCGCTGTGCCATTTCGACCAATTGGTGGGCATTGCCCTGCTGCGCCGACCCCCGGCCACCCGCCGGCTGGATTGGGAAGATCTCGATGTGATGCGCATCGGCGGACAACAGGCCGCCAGCTATTTGGCCGAAATCCAAAGCCAGCAGCAATTGTCAGACGCCCGGCGCTTTGACGAGTTTAACCGGCGCTTTGCCTTCATCATCCACGATGTGAAAAATCTGGCCAGCCAATTGGGTTTGCTGGCCGCAAATGCCGAACGCCATGCCGAAAATCCGGCGTTTCGCCGCGACATGATCGCCACGCTGCAATCATCGGTTGGCCGGATGAATGGGCTGCTCGAACGGTTGTCGCCCTCGCGCCCCGGTGCGGTGCAATCGCCCGGCACCACCGCGCCGCTGGTGCTGGCCGACCATCTCGCCCCGCTGGTTGCCACATGGGCGCGCCGCCATCCGGTCACGCTGACCGCACCGGATCAGCCGGTTGCGGCGATGGCCAACCCGGCGGCACTGACCCAGATTGTATCGCACCTGATCGACAATGCCATTGATGCCAGCCCGGCGGACGCCGCCATCGGCCTTGAAATCGCAGCAGAGCCCTGCTTGGGCCGCCCGGGGGCCAGTATCCGCGTGACCGACCGTGGCTGCGGGATGAGCGCTGCCTTCATTGCCCATGAATTGTTCAAACCCTTTGCCTCGACCAAGGCGGCGGGCTTTGGCCTTGGCGCCTATGAAGCCCTGCAACAGGCGCGCGCGCTGGGCGGGCGCATTGATGTGACCAGCGCCGAGGGGCAGGGCAGCCAGTTCACCCTGTGGCTGCCTGCACCCGCCGATCTGGGTGCTGCACCTGCGGCTTCCCCCGCTCTGATGGAGAAATTGGCATGACCGCCGCTGCGCAATCCGACCCGCGCCCGCGCCTGTTGGTGGTGGAGGATGATCCCGGGCTGCAAAGCCAGCTCAAATGGGCGTTTGACCGCTATGATGTCGCGGTCGCTGGCGACCATGACAGCGCGCTGGCGGCGCTGCGGTCGCACGAGCCGGATGTGGTCACGCTGGATCTGGGTCTGCCGCCCGATCCTGATGGGGTGAGCGAGGGGCTGCGGACGCTGGCGGCAATATTGGCGGCCAAGCCGGACACCAAAGTGGTCATTGCATCCGGCCACGGCGATCGCAGCAGCGCGCGGGCCGCCATCGCTGCCGGGGCGTGGGATTTTTACCAAAAGCCGATTGATGTTGACGAACTGGCGCTGATTCTGCGCCGTGCCGTCCATGTCCGGGCGCTGGAGCAGGAAAATCAACGGCTGGCCGCACAGGGCAGGGCGGGCGATCAGGTGCTGGGCGGGATGATTACCGCCGCGCCGGAAATGCTGAAGGTCGTGCGCACCATCGAACGGGTGGCCAGCGCGGACGTGTCGGTGATGCTGCTGGGGGCCAGCGGCACGGGCAAGGAATTGCTGGCACGCGGCCTGCACGATATTGGCGCGCGGCGCAGCGGTGCCTTTGTCGCGATCAACTGCGCCGCCATCCCCGACACGCTGCTGGAAAGCGAATTGTTCGGCCATGAAAAGGGCGCATTCACCGGGGCGGTGAAAACCACCGAGGGCAAGATTGAGCAGGCAAGCGGCGGCAGCCTGTTTCTGGATGAAGTCGGCGACATTCCCCTGCCGCTTCAGGTCAAATTGCTGCGCTTCCTTCAGGAACGGGTGATTGAACGCATCGGCGGGCGGCGGCCGATTGCGGTGGACACCAGGGTGATTTGCGCCACCCACCGCGACCTTGACGCCATGGTGGCGGCGGGCAGTTTTCGCGAAGATCTTTATTACCGGCTGGCGGAAATCATCGTGCCCATCCCGACGCTGGCCCAGCGGCCCGGCGATGCGGTGCTGATCGCCCGGCATTTTGTTCACCACTATGCGGCGCGGATGAACCCCGCGGTCAAGGGCCTGGCGGCGGATGCGGTTGAATTGATCGACACGGCGCCCTGGCCCGGCAATGTCCGCGAACTGGAAAACCGCGTCAAGCGGGCGGTCATCATGGCCGATGGCAAATTGCTGACGGCGGCTGATCTGGATATGGCCAGGGCCGGTGATGGCGAGGCGGCGGAGCCGCTGAACCTCAGGATGGCGCGGGAAATGGCCGACCGGGTGGCGATCCGCCGCGCCCTGACCCGCACCGAGCACAATATCAGCTCGGCCGCCAAATTGCTGGGGATCAGCCGTCCGACCCTGTATGACCTGCTGAAACAATATGGGATGCAGGTCTAGGCGATGGCGCATCGACGCCCTTCGTCACTGTGCCGGGCTGCGCTGATCGGCCTTGCCGCCTGCGCGCTGCTCGCCGGCTGCGGGCGGGGTGGGGTCGGCGCGCCGCGTGCCGCGCTGGAGGCGCAGCGGGACGCGCTGGCGCAGCGGGCGGCAGACTCCCCCGCCGATCCTGCGATTGCGGCGGACTATGCCGCGCTGCTGCTCAGACTGGACGACGCGGTGGCGGCGGAGGCGGCGGTGCGCCGGGCGGCGGAGGCGGGCGGCGATATCGCCCGGCTGCGGCCTGATCTGGCCCGCGCAATTCTGGCGCAGGGCGAGGCCGCGCGGGCGCTGACCGAATTGACCGCCGGGCCCGTCCACCCGGATCGTGCCGGGGACGCCGGCCATGTCGCCGGGGCGGCCCACCTGGCGCTGGGCAATCTGGCCGCCGCGCGCACTGGCTTTGATGTGGCGGCGCGCACCCGAGGCAACGACAGCGGCCTGTGGGTGGATATCGCCCGCTTTCGCCGCGCCAATGCCGATCTGGCCGGGGCGATTGACGCGGTGGACTATGCCGCTGAGCTGGATGCGAACAATGCGGCGGCGGCGGCGGTGAAGGCCGCGCTGGTGCGGACCCAGGCCGGGCTGACCGCCGCCTTGCCGTGGCACGAGCGCGCGCTTGAACTGGCCCCGGATGATGCCGAAATCCTGCTGGATTATGCTGCGACGCTGGGCGACTTGGGGCGATATCGCGCCATGCTGGCTGCGGTGCGGGCGGCGGCCAAGCTGGCCCCGCGCGACCCGCGCATCTATTTCCATCAGGCGGTGGTGGCAGCGCGAGCGGGCAATTTCACTCTGGCGCGCAGCCTGCTTCAGCAAACCCGCGGGCAGATGGACGGGACTCCCGCCTTTTTGCTGGTCAGCGGGATTGTCGAATTGCGGCTGGACGGCGCGGTGGTGGCGGCGCGCAAATTTGAACAGGTGCTGAAACTTCAGCCCGACAATTTCCCGGTGCGCCGCCTGGCCGCCGCCGCCGCCTGGGCTGATGCCGATTATGCCGGGGCAGCGGCGATGCTGGCTCCGATTGTGGCGCGGGCCGACGCCGACAGTTGGGCGCTGGAACTGGCGGCCCGCGCGGCAGCAGCCAGCGGCGGCGACGCGGCGGCGGCGGCGCCCGCGCTGTTTGCCCGCGCCAACCGGCTGAACCGGGGCGATGCTGCGCCCTTTGCCGCCAGCGATGCCTATGGCCTCTTGGCCAAGGCGGCGGACCGCGCCCCGCTCGACCCCGCCGCCGTGGTGCCAGCCATGCGGGCAGAACTTGGCCGGGGCGACAGCGCGCGCGCCGCCGCCCGCGCCCGAGCCCTGCTCGCGCCCAATCGCGGGGTGGTGGAGGCGCAATTGCTCTATGGCGATGCCGCCTTTGCCGGGGGCGACCGGCGTGCCGCGACCGAGGCCTATCGCGCCGCCACCCGGCTGGCGATGGGTGAGACGACTGCGCTGCGGCTGGCCAATGTTCAGCAAGTGGACGGCGATGCCGCCGGTGCCTTTGCCACCATCGGCGCGCTGCGCGCCGCCCAGCCGCGCAATCTGGCGGCGATGCGGCTGGCCGGGCATATGGCGGCAGCGACGGGCCGCCCGGCGGCGGCGCTGACCCTGTTCGAAGGGGTGCGGCGGCGGATTGGTGACCGCGACGCGCTGGTGCTGGCCGAACTGGCGGCGCTGGCCGGGCCGGGCCGCCGGGGCCGGGGCGCGCCGGACGCGCTGGCCTTTGCCCGCCGTGCCTATCACTTGCGCCCGCTGAACCCCGATCTCACCCGCGCTTATGCCCGGGCGGCAGCGGCGGCGGGCCGGAGCGATATTGCCCGCGATCTGGACGAAAAGGCGGCGGCACTGGCCAGCGCCGCCCGCTGAGCAGCAGCCACTTGGCGGCACGGCGATGGGTGGACAAAGCCCGCGCCTGCTTGCACATGGTGGCAATGATCCAATCCCTGCTGATTGCCAATCGCGGCGAAATTGCCTGTCGCATCATCCGCACCGCGCGGGCGCTGGGCGTGCGCACGGTGGCGGTTTATTCCGATGCCGATGCCGGGGCGTTGCATGTGCGCTCTGCCGACGAGAGCGTGCATATCGGGCCGTCGCCTGCTGCCGAAAGCTATTTGCAAGGCGCGAAGATCATCGCGGCGGCCCAGCAGACCGGGGCGGATGCGATTCACCCAGGCTACGGCTTCCTCTCGGAGAACGCCGACTTTGCTCAGGCGGTGATTGATGCGGGGCTGATCTGGGTCGGCCCCAAGCCTGCCAGCATCCGCGCGATGGGTCTGAAGGACGCTGCCAAGCAGCTGATGCGCGCGGCGGGCGTGCCGGTGACGCCGGGCTATGATGGCGCGGACCAGTCGGTCGAGCGGCTGACGGCCGAGGCCGCAGCCATCGGCTATCCCGTGCTCATCAAGGCCGTTGCAGGCGGCGGCGGCAAGGGGATGCGCAAGGTGGACGCGCCCGCCGATTTCGCCGAGATGCTGGCAAGCTGCCGCCGCGAGGCCAAGGCGAGTTTCGGCAATGATGAGGTGCTGCTGGAAAAGTGGATCACCTCGCCCCGCCATATCGAGGTGCAGGTGTTCGGCGACAGCTTCGGCCAAGTCGTCCATCTGTTCGAGCGCGACTGTTCCTTGCAGCGCCGCCACCAGAAGGTGATCGAGGAAGCCCCCGCCCCCGGCATGGACGAAGCCACCCGCGAAGCCATCTGCGCCGCCGCCGTGCGCGCGGCACAAGCGGTCGATTACGAGGGCGCAGGCACGATCGAATTCATCGCCGATGGGTCGGCAGGGGAAGACGGGGGCTCAGGCCTGCGCGCCGACCGCATCTTCTTCATGGAGATGAACACCCGCCTTCAGGTC
>DAIUBZ010000040.1:0-11884 GCA_036846445.1 Sphingopyxis sp.
GGCGCGCGGACCGCCACGCCCGCGCCGCGCCGGGCGCGTCCTGCCGCCGCCCCGCCGATTTGGGCCGACACGCCGCCGCCCGCCGAGGCGCGCCCGCCGCGCCCGCTCGCGCCATCCGGGCTGGGGCATGACGATGCCGCAACCGCGCCGGTGCTGGCGGGGCAGAACAGCGCGCGCGGCTGGGCGGCGCAGCGCGGCGCGGCGATGCACGGCCTGTTCCAATATCTGCCCGCGCTGCCCGCCGACCAGCGCGGCGCGGTCGGTGCGGCGTGGCTGGCCCGGCAATTGCCGGGCGCCCCTGCTGCCCAGCGGGCCGAGATGCTGGATGAGGTGCTGGCGATATTGGCGGACCCGGCCTTTGCCGCCCTGTTCAGCGCTGATTCGCTGGCGGAAGTGCCATTTTCGGCGGTGGTGCCGGGTGGGCAGGTGATCGCGGGATCGGTGGACCGGCTGGTGATCGCCGCCGATGGGGTGGCGGTGGTGGATTATAAAACCGGGCAATTTGTGCCGGCGTCGGCGGCACAGGTCCAGCCGGCCTATATGCGGCAGATGGCGGCCTATGTTGCGGCGCTGGAGGTGATTTTTCCGGGCCAGCCGGTGCGCGCGGCCCTGTTGTACACCGCTGCGCCGCGCCTCATCTGGCTGGACGCCGCTGCGCTGACCGCTTATCGGCCCGATTCGCGCTGACGATCGTCCTTGCGAATTCGTCCAGCCGCGCCCATTTGCGCCCTGCAATCAAGGAGAATGACCATGCCGACCAAATCAATCAGCGACGCCAGCTTTCAGGGTGATGTTCTGGACAGCGATCTGCCGGTGCTGGTGGATTTCTGGGCGGAATGGTGCGGCCCGTGCAAGGCCATTGGCCCGGCGCTGGAGGAAATTGCCGATGAACTGGCGGGCCAGGTGGTCATTGCCAAGCTGAATATCGACGACAATCCCGATGCCCCCGGCAAATATGGCGTGCGCGGGATTCCGACGATGATCCTGTTCAAAAATGGCGAAATCGCCGACACCAAAGTTGGTGCTGCGCCCAAGGGCGCCCTGAAGGGCTGGCTGGAAGGCGCGTTGTAAGCCGGGCTGTAAGTAAGCCGGGCTGGAAATCGCGCTAATTGCGCAGGCGGTCGATCGCCTGTGCCAAAATCACATATAATTTGCCAATGTCCGACGACAGCAGGGTGACGCTGATCGCCGATCCGTCGCGGGTGCCCATCAGATTGCGCAGCATCGCCTCGAAATCGTGAATATATTGATTCACATGGCCCTGAAACACCGGGTCGGTCTGATACATGCGGGCAATCTGCCGTGCCTCGCTATTTTCCGTCAGCTTCACCGCCCGGCGCAGGAATACCCCCCGGTCACCCTTCAGATAGGCTTCCCACGCCGGTTCGCTCACCTCGCTCGACAGGCATTTGACCAGATCGATCGAGGTGGATTTCAGGGCATCGGTCAGCAGCGCCATTTTGCGGGCCAGCGTGTCGCGTTCCGCCAGGCCCAGCGCCGCATCGGCATCGGCAACCCGTGCCTCGATTGCCGCGCTGGTGTCCATGATCGTGATCAATTGCCGCATCAACCGGTCGGTCGCCGCGTCCGCTGCCGCCACCGCGCCGCTGGCTGCCGCCTCAATCACGGCGAGCTGATCGCGCACATTGGCGTCCAGCGCCGCGTCAATCGCTGCTTGCGCGCTCGCGGCGATGGTCCGGCTCACGGCCTCGGCCTGCTGCGCCAATTTTTCCTCCAGCGCGGCGGCGGCGGTGCTGGCGCTTTCCTCCACCAGTGCCAGCGCGGCGCGAAAGGCGCTGTCGCTCTCACTGCCCAGCGCCGCCATTTGCCCGGCGACGCCCGCCACCCGCACCTCGGCATCGGCGCACTGGCTGGCAATCCGCGCCACGCCGTCCACCTGCGCCTGTTCCAGCGCCACCAGCGCCCCGGCGAATTGGTCCAGCTCAGCGCGGGCTGTCCCCAGGCGGGCGGCGATTTCGGCGCTTTGGGCGGCTTGCTCCGTCAGCGGCTCGCTGATCCCGGCGATGCTGGCCCGGGCGACGCTGCCCTGTTCGGTCAGCCGGCTGACCGCGGCGGGCAGGCCGTCCTCCACCGCAGCGGCAAGCGCAGTCAGGCTGGTCAACAGCGCCTCTGCTTGCTCGGTCAGCGCCGCCCCGGTGGTGCGTCCCGCCGCTATGCGGGCGTCCAATTCGCCCAGTTGCACGCCAATTGCCGCGTAATCGCCCACAATCCGGGCGCGGTCGCTGCTGGCGGCATCGGCCAACCGCGCCATTTGCGCCTCAGCCTGGTCCGCCCCGGCGGCCAGCGCGGCGGTCAACTGCTCGGCCCCGTCCTGATGCTGCGCGATTTCGGCGCCAATCACCCGGCTGGCGGCTTCGGCGCGCGCCAATTCGGTCCGCAGCGCCGCCAGCGCCGCCTCGCTGGTTCCGGTCAAATCGCTGCCTGCCGCTTCCACCGCATTCTGCAATGTGGCCAGCACCGCCGCCAGCCCGGCCTCGACGCCGGATTGCGCGGCGTCAATATCGGCCAATTGGCTGGTGGTGTTGGCCAGCGCCCGCGCCGTTGCCGCCTCCACCTCGCCCGCCACCACGGCCGCGCCTGCCTGCAACCCGGCCACGCGCGCCGCCAGCCGGGCGGCGACGTCGCTGGCGGCGGTGTCGGTCGCCTGAACCTGTTCGGCCATTGCGGCCAGTCCTGCTTCAATCGCGGCACCATGCTGATGGGCAGTGCGTCCGGCATCGCGCAAATTGGCGACCATGCGCTGCGCCACCGCATCGACCCGGGGCAGGGCGGCGGCCAGCCCGTCCAGCCGTTCCTGCGCCTCATTCCCCGTGGCCAGCAGCGCGTCGCGGGCCGCCTGAATTTCCGTCAGCCGCGCCGCCATGCTGCTGCTGTGGGTCACCAGATCGGCGACGGTCGACAAAGCGGCGGTCTGGACCGCCTGTGACTGGCCCGCCAGCGCCTGCTGCGCCAGCGTCAATTGCTCAGCCAGTGCCGCCGCAGACTGGCGCATCCGCTCGGTCTCGGCCTGCATCCGGGTCGCGGCATTGGCAAAGCGGCGCGGCACATCGCGCCCGGCCAGCAACCGCCCCACCCAGAACAGCGCCGCCGCAGGCACCGCCACCGCCCCGGCAATCAGCCACAGCGCCAGTTCCGCGCCCGCGGGAATGGCGGCAAAGCCCCGCGTCGCCGTCCACGCCACCCCGCCCATCCACACCGCCGCGACCATCAGCACCGCCGCCATCGGCCAGCGCGCGGGCGGTGGGCCGTCGATGGCCGGCAGGATCAGATCGAGCGCGGTGTCGGCATGATCGCCAGTTGCGCCGCCTGTCGCGCCGCCAGTTGCGCCGTCTGTTGCCGGCTCCGGCAGGCGGCCATAGTCGGGGTTGGCGGCTGGCGCAGGGTCGGCGGCCAATTCCGCGCTGGTCGCCCCCATCGCTGCCGCCGGGCCACCGGGGCGCAGGGCCGGTGCCGCCTCTGCATCCAGGTTCGGCCAAATGCCAACGATTTTTCGCCCCCTGCTCATCACGCCAGCATACAGCATATCGCCGGGCAGAAATCAAAGATTAACCAGCATCTGCCAATCCTGCCGCCATGTCGTTTGACAGTGGCCCCCTTGACCGCATCATTCACGCCGCCGTCGGCGATGATGCGGCGTTGGCGGCGGAGCTTCAGGCCAGTTTTATCGCCAGTGCAAGCGCGCTGGCCGATTTGCTGGGCCGGGCGCGGTGTGACGCCAACTGGACTGGCGCGGCGCTGCGGTTGAAGGGGCTGGCGGCGACATTCGGCGTGATCGCTCTGATTCGGCTGGCAGAAGCCGCCATCGCGGGCGCGCCCGGTGATCCGGTGGTGTTGCGCCAGATTCGCGCCACCATCGCCGCGCTGGACCACAAGAATCGGGGCGAATGCGAGTCAGAAGGCATAATCTGACGACGCGAAAATCGTTCTAAAGCATAGAGTTGGAGCGCGCGATCTGAGTTCATCAGATCGTGGGTGCGCGCTAATCCCGCATCGATTGTTGCGGCTGGTGCAGCAATTTGTCCACCTCGCGCACCAGATCTTTGAGGTGAAACGGCTTTGACAGCAATTTGGCCGACGGCATGTCCGTTTCGGCGCGCAGGCTGACCGCCGCAAAGCCGGTGATGAACATCACCTGCGTTTGCGGGCTGGCCTTGGCAGCATATTGCGCCAGCTCGATCCCGTCCATTTCCGGCATGACAATATCGGTCAGCAACAGGTCGAACACGCCCGAATCCAGCAGTGGCACCGCCTCGGTGCCGCACCCGACCGCCTCGACGACATATCCCGCGCTGACCAGCGCCCGCGCCAGATAGTGGCGCATCGCCGCATCGTCTTCGGCCAGCAAAATGCGGTGCATCGTCACTCTCTCCAGTTCACGTCGGGGGCCGCGGTGCCACCACGCGCCCAGCCCCTGCCATAACGGCGGCGGCTTAACAAATCACCATCGCCGCGCCCCATGGTGCGCCATCGCCCTGCCGCCAATAGCGCCGCCAATTGCCATGCTGGTTGCCAGCCCGGCGGCTTTGCGGCATCGGCTGGGCGGATGGAGCCGCACCCGCCCACCGATCCTGCAATCATGACGCGCGTTGCCGCCGGGGTGGCGGTGGTGGTGTCGGTGCCCCACGCCGGGCGCTGCTTGCCGCCCGCCATTGCGGCGCGGGCGCGGGTGGGGCTGGCTGACCTTGCCCGGCTGACCGATGGGTGGAGCGATATGCTGGCCGCCCCGCTGGTGGAAGCGGGGGCGGGGGTGGTGATGGCCCGGTTGGCGCGGGCGGTGGTCGATTGCAACCGCGATCCTGCCGATCTGTCGCCCGCTGACGCCGCACCGGATTTGCAGGCGCGGCTGGGCGCGCCGGGGGAAAAGGCGCGGGCCGGGCTGGGGGTGGTGGCGACCCGGCTGGCCGGGGTCGGGCCATTGTGGCGCGGCGCGATCACGGCGGCGGATTTGGACCAGCGGCTGGCGCTGGGCCATGCGCCCTATCATGCGGCGCTGGCGGCGCGGCTGGCCGAGGTGCGGGCCCGGCACGGCCATGCCCTGCTCATCGACCTCCACTCCATGCCGCGCCTGACCGGGGCCAGGCCTGCACAAATTGTGGTCGGCGACGCCATGGGGGCCAGCGCCCCGTCCGGCTTTGCCGCCCGGCTGGCCGACCATGCGGCGGCGGCTGGCTATCGCAGCGCGGTCAATGCGCCCTATGCCGGCGGGGCGATTGTCCGCCGCCACGCTTCGCTGCCCACAGGCATTGCCGCGGTGCAGATCGAGGTGGACCGCAGCCTGTATCTGGCCGCCGATGGCCGCCCGCATTTGGATGGGGCGATGCGGCTGGGCGAATGGGTGCGGGCGGCGGCGATGATGCTGGCGGCCCAGATGGGGCACCCGGCGGGCC
Organism: Sphingopyxis sp.; assembly: GCA_036846445.1. Taxonomy (GTDB): domain Bacteria; phylum Pseudomonadota; class Alphaproteobacteria; order Sphingomonadales; family Sphingomonadaceae; genus Sphingopyxis. The sequence continues at coordinate 5,409 of DAIUBZ010000040.1, forward strand.
AGCGGGCGGACGGGACATATCGGGGACCATATGCGGCGGAGATGCTTGCAAATCGCACCCGCCGCCCCTAATTTGGTGCCACGCTGCCCGCCTCCCCCCTTGGCACGGCAGCGGATGTTCCCGCTTGGGAACATATCTCCCTGGACCCTAGCCACCTCGTGCCATCGCACGAGGTGGTTTTTTAATGCACTCACCTCGTGCAGATGCACGAGGTGGTTTTTTCATCTGCTCACCTTGTGCATTTGCGCGAGGGGCTTTTTCGGGGTTCGGGCGCCCGGCGTCAGACCAGTTCCACCGCCACCGCCGTGGCCTCGCCGCCGCCGATGCACAGGCTGGCGATCCCGCGCCGTTTGCCGTGCCGGGCCAGCGCGGCGATCAGCGTGGTGATAATCCGGGTGCCGCTGCACCCAATTGGGTGGCCCAGCGCGGTGGCCCCGCCATGCACATTGATCCGGTCATGCGGGATGTTCAGATCGTGCATGGCAAACATCGCCACGCAGGCAAATGCCTCATTCACCTCGAACAAATCCACATCCGCAATCGACCACCCGGCGGCGGTCAGGCACTTCTGGATGGCGCCAACCGGGGCAGTGGTAAAATCCTGTGGTTCCTGCGCATGGGCGGCGTGGGCGACCAGCCGGGCAATGGGGGTCAGGCCGCGCGCCGCCGCCACCGATGCGCGGGTCAGCACCACCGCCGCCGCACCATCGGAAATCGAACTGCTGGTCGCCGCCGTGATCGTGCCATCCTTGGCAAAGGCGGGGCGCAGCGCGGGGATTTTGTCGGGCCGGCCCTTGCCCGGCGCCTCATCGGTTGTCACCTCGACATCGCCGCCGCGCGATTTCACCGTTACCGGGGCGATTTCGGCAATAAAGGCCCCGTCGGCAATCGCCGCCTGCGCCCGGCGCAGCGATTCAATCGCATAGTCATCCTGCTGCGCCCGGGTCAGCCCATAGCCATTGGCGGTGTCCTGCGCGAACGTGCCCATCGCCCGCCCGGCGTCATAGGCGTCTTCCAACCCATCAAGGAACATATGGTCATAGGCGGTGTCGTGGCCGATCCGCGCTCCGGAACGGTGTTTTTTGAGCAGATATGGCGCGTTGGTCATGCTTTCCATGCCGCCCGCAACAATGATGTCGGCGCTGCCCGCGCCCAGGGCCTCGGCCGCCATGATGACCGTCTGCATTCCCGACCCGCACACTTTGTTGACCGTGGTTGCCCCCACCGATGGCGGCAACCCCGCCTTGATCGCGGCTTGCCGCGCCGGGGCCTGGCCCAGCCCGGCGGGCAGCACACAGCCCATATACACCCGGTCCACCGCCGCGCCGTCGACCCCGGCCCGCTCCACCGCCGCCGCCACCGCCGCTGCGCCCAAATCGGTGGCGCTGGCATCGCTCAGCACCCCCTGCATCGCCCCCATCGGGGTGCGGGCAATCGCCAGGAACAGGATGGGGTCGGACATGGCTGTGGCCTCCGGTTTGAAAATCTTGCAGCCCCCAGTGTCTAGCGAGTTGGCGCAGAGGGCGAAAGGGGGTTTGCGCGGCGCACATTTGCCTTGCCACCGCGCGGCGGCCATGGTGTGAATTGCCGAATGCCACCTGTGAATTTGAACTGGACCACGCCATGACCGCTCCTGCATCCGCCTCTGCCGACGCCATGCAGCATATGCTGGCCCGCCAGCGCGCCGCCTTCACCGCCGCGATGCCGGAATCGCTCGAGGTGCGGCGGGACCGAATGGACCGGGCCATCGCCCTGCTGGTGGACAATGCCGAGGCGCTGGCGGCGGCGGTCAGCGCCGATTTTGGCCACCGCAGCCGCGACCAGACGTTGATGACCGACATCTTGCCATCGGTCAGCGCGCTGAAACATGCGCGCAAACATCTTGCCCGCTGGGCGCGCGGCGAACGGCGTTCGCCGACCTTTCCGCTCGGCCTGCTTGGCGCGCGGGCGCGGGTGGATTATCTGCCCAAGGGGGTGGTGGGGGTGGTCGCGCCGTGGAATTTTCCGGTCGGCATGGTGTTTGTGCCGCTGGCCGGGATATTGGCGGCGGGCAACCGCGCGCTGATCAAACCCAGCGAATTTACCCCCCGCACCTCGGCGCTGATGGCGGAATTGATCGCTGCGTGCTTCGACGCCACCGAATTGGCGGTGGTGACTGGCGGGCCCGACGTTGGCATTGCCTTTTCCAAATTGGCGTTCGATCATCTGATCTTCACCGGCGCAACCGGGGTGGGCCGCCATATCATGCGCGCCGCCGCCGATAATCTGGTGCCGGTCACGCTGGAATTGGGCGGAAAATCGCCGACCATCATTGGCCGGTCCGCCAATCTGGCGCAGGCGGGCGAGCGGATTGCGCTGGGCAAGTTGATGAATGCAGGCCAAATCTGTCTGGCCCCGGATTATCTGCTGGTGCCCGAGGAGCAGGCGGACGCCGCCGTCGCCAGTGTGATTGCCGGGGCAAAATCGCTCTATCCCAGCCTGCTGGCCAATGATGACTATACCGCCGTCGTCAACGCACGGAACCGGGATCGGCTGGTTGCTTATCTGGACGATGCCCGGGCCAAGGGCGCAGAATTGATCGAGGTGAACCCGGCGGGCGAGGATTTTTCCGGGTCCAATGGCACAAAAATGCCGCTGACCATCGTGCGCGGCGTGACCGAGGATATGGCGGTGATGCGCGAGGAGATTTTCGGGCCGATTCTGCCGATCCTGACCTATGGCCATATTGACGAGGCGATTGACTATGTGAACGCCCATGACCGTCCGCTGGGTCTCTATTATTTCGGTCACGACCAGGGCGAGGAGGAACGGGTGCTGGCCCGCACCATTTCTGGCGGGGTGACGGTCAACGACGTGCTGTTTCACAATGCGATGGAGGATTTGCCATTCGGCGGCATCGGCCCGTCCGGCATGGGCAATTATCACGGCCAGGACGGCTTTCGGACCTTCAGCCACGCCCGTGCCGTCTATCACCAACCCCGGCTCGACATTGCCGGCCTTGCCGGTTTCAAGCCCCCCTATGGTGCGAAAACCGCCAAAACCCTGGCGCGTGAGCTAAAAAAATAAAGTGGCAATCCGCCCGGCGCTGGTCCTGCGAAGTTGCTGCGATTTCCCAGCCGTCAGATGATGCCATCTGACTGGAGATCGCGCGAACGCTTGGCTTTTTGACGTTGCGCATTCTGATCGCCGCGGTATAGGCGTCTCGCAGCGCGGGCGTGGTGGAATTGGTAGACGCGCGGGATTCAAAATCCCGTTCCGCAAGGAGTGTGGGTTCGATTCCCACCGCCCGCACCATCTAAGATAGCAGGCCCTGAAAAGTCCACCGCACACAAGACAGGAGCCTGCATCAGCGGACGCGCAAGGGCCGCACGTCCCGCGTCCGCTGCGCGAAATGGCAATCGAACCTTATCGCCACTGAACTGAACCGCCGCTGCGCCAAATGTTCTGACGGCGGAAACGCCGGGATCACCGGGCCTATAGCAGCAGCAGCGCCAACAGGTGAACCATCGCCAGCCCGGCCACCCCCTGAACAAAGGTGGCGGTGGTCAGGCGGCGGAACGCAACCGCCGGGGGCAGGCGGCCAAATTGGGCGACCACCCAAAAGAAACTGTCATTGGCGTGGGACACCATCATCGCGCCGGACCCAATCGCCAGCACCATCAGCACCAGTTCAACGTCGCTGTCATACCCCAATGGTCCCAGCAGGGGGGCCATCAGCGCCGATGTCGCGACCATCGCCACGGTGCTGGACCCTTGCGCGCATTTGAACCCGGCTGCGATCAAAAATGGCGCAAACAGGCCAAGCTGATACCCCAGCACCAGTTCCGCCAGAAACGGCCCCAGCGCGGTTGATTTCAGCACCGCGCCAAAGGCACCGCCCGCCCCGGTGACCAGCAAAATCGGGGCGGCGGCGGCCAACCCCTCGGCCAGATGGTCATTCAGCGCCGCCAGCCGGTTCCGGGCGGGCAGCAGCGCACAGGCCGCCGCCAGCCCCACCGCCAGTGCGACCAGCGGGTGGCCGATAAAGCGCAGCACTGCCGCCGCATCGCCATCGCCCAGCGGCGCGCCGGGCAGGTTCGCCACCGACCCCAGACAAATCAGGGCAATCGGCACGACAATCGGGGCAAAAGCCCGGGTGGCCGATGGCGTCGGCGCGCCATCGCGCCGATCCTCGCCCGGCAGGTCCGCCGCCGGATCATCGCCGCCGTCGCCGCCATCACTGTCGGCAAAGCGGGTGGCCCACCACAGCCCGGCCATCGCCGCCGCCAATGCCACCACCAACCCCAGCGCAATCAACAGCCCCAGATTGGCCAACCCCAAATTGCCCGCCGCCGCAATCGGTCCCGGGGTCGGCGGCACGAAAATATGGGTGGCGAACAGGCCCGTGGCCAGGGCAATGGTCATGGCAACCGGCGACGAGCTGGTCTGGCGGGCCATGGCATTTTTCAGCGAGTTCAGGATGACATAGGCGCTGTCGCTGAACACCGGAATGGACACGATAAAACCAATCAGGCTGATCGTCAGCGCCGGAAAGCGGGTGCCGATGAGGCCAATCACCGCCTGTGCCATGGCAATCGCCGCGCCGGTGCGTTCCAAAATCACGCCAATCACCGTGCCCAGCACAATGACCAGCCCGATCTGGGCCATGATCGCGCCAAAGCCATCGCCGATCATTTTGGGCAGGTCAGCCAGCGGCACGCCATAGGCCAGCCCTGCCGCCAGCGCCGCGAGCAACAGCGCGATGAATGGGTGGAAATTCCACCGGCTGGTGGCCAGCACGATGAAGGCGATCAGCGCCGCCAAAATCAACAAAGTTGCCATCGCGCTGGCTGTCTCCCCCCTTCAGGCGATGCGGACTTCAGCCAATCCGATTGGTGATCGCCTTGGTCTGAAGATAATTGAGCAGCGCCGCCTCGCCCATTTCGCGGCCCCAGCCGGATTGCTTGTAACCGCCAAAGGGCAATGCTGCATCAAAGACATGATAGCAATTGACCCACACCGACCCTGCCTGCAACCGATTGGCGATCTGCGTCGCCCGGCCCAGATCGCGCGACCACACCCCGGCGGCCAAGCCGTAAACGCTGTTGTTCGCCTCGGCGATCAGCGCGTCATCGGCGTCGTCAAACGGGGTGGCGACCAGCACCGGGCCGAAAATCTCCTCCCGCACCACCTTCATGGCCGGGTTGGTGTCGACCAGCACGGTGGGCTGAACAAAATATCCCGCCGATCCCGCGCGCTCGCCGCCGACCAGCGCCCGCGCGCCCTCGTCGCGCCCGGATTTCAGAAAACCGCACACCCGGTCCAATTGCACCTGCGATACCAGCGGCCCCATGTCGGTATCATCGGCCAGGCCATGCCCCAGCCGGATTTTCGCAGCTTGCTCGGCCACGCCCGCCACCACCTTGTCAAAAATGCTGCGGTGGACAAACAAGCGTGACCCGGCGTTGCAACATTGGCCGTGGTTAAAGAATATCGCCGCCGTCGCGCCGGGAATCACCAGGTCCAGATCGGCGTCGGCCAGGACGATGTTGGGCGATTTTCCGCCCAGTTCCAGCGTGACCTTTTTCAGATCGCGCGCCGCGGCCTGAACGATCAATTTGCCCACCTCGGTCGATCCGGTAAAGGCGACCTTGGCCACATCCGGGTGCGCGGCCAGCGCCGCCCCGGCGGTTTCGCCAAAGCCAGGGACGATATTGACCACCCCGTCCGGCACCCCGGCCTCGATCAGCAATTCGCCCAGTTTCAGCGCCGACAGCGGGGTTTCCTCCGCCACCTTCAGCACGATACAGCAGCCCGCTGCCAGCGCCGGGGCCAGTTTCCACGCCGCCATCAACAGGGGGAAGTTCCACGGGATGATCTGGCCGACGACGCCGATTGGCTCCTCGCGGGTGTAGGACAGAAATTGCCCGTCGGCAGCCAGCGCCGAAATCGGGATAGTCCTGCCCTCGATCTTGGTGCACCAGCCAGACATATAATGGAACATATCGGCGGACAGGGTGACATCAGCGGCCCGCGCCACCGCCTTGGGCTTGCCATTGTCGATCGCCTCAATCTCGGCCAGCAAATCCAGATTTTCATATATCAGATCGCCGATGCGGTGGATGATCCGGCCCCGCTCCGACGGGCTGATCCGGCCCCATGGCCCGGTTTCAAAGGCGCGTTTGGCGGCGGCGACGGCGGCGTCGATGTCGGCCTTGTCCCCTTCCGCCACCGCCGCGATCACGCCGCCGGTGGCGGGATCAACGACGTCGAACCGCTTGCCGGACTGGGCGGGAACCCATTTGCCGTCGATCAGCAAATCGCGCGGCCGGGCCAGCCACTGGGCCAGTTCGGCTGACAAAGCGGGCGGGTGGATTGCGGTAAATTTGTTCATATCGGCGTGACCTTTCTGTCCATCGCTCCCGGCCCGCACGGGGCCTGCCGCGCGCCGGTCTTGGCCGACGTCACGAAGTCGCCATGACGCTATCAGGTCGGCT
>DAIUBZ010000041.1:0-11881 GCA_036846445.1 Sphingopyxis sp.
TTTGCTGCGCCTGAAACGCCTGCATCGCCTGGGGGATGATTTGCGGATTGGCCAATATATAATCGCGCACCACCGCCTCGGTCGCGGCCCGGTCGGGCGCGGGGGGACCGCCAATGCGTGCCCCCAGCCAGCCCGCCGCCGCCACCAGCACCGCCGTCATCGCCAGCCACGGCCATGGCCCGGCCAGAGCGGGCAGCGCTGGCCTTGCCACGTCCGCGCGCGGCCCGGCTGCGGCTGTGGGCGCGGTGGACGCGGGCGGCGGCCCGGACGCGGCGGGCGCGGTGGGAGCGGGGGCAAAGAGCGGCAGGGCGGCTGGATCGTCCGCCGTCTGCGCCATCAACCGGTCCAGCCCGGATGCGGGCAGGGGCGGCGGGGCGGGCGCGGGGGCGATGCGCGCGGTCCGCCAGCGGCTGGTGGCACCGGCCCACAGCGCGCCGCCGCCCCGCGCTGCCGCTGCGCCGGCCCACGCTGCCGCTGCGCGCAGGCCGCGCCAGCCGCTGCCAGCCGCCACCCCGCTGCGGCGGGCCAGTTCCAGCGCCGCCAGCCGGGCGGGCACATCGGCGGCAACGCCCAGCGCAATCGTCCAATCGGCAAAGCGGCTGGGCGCCCGCCGGGAGGCGGCCCAAAACTGGCTGGCCAGCGCCTTTGCCCGCGGCTCGGCGCGTGACACGGTCGGCGGCGGCCCGTCATAGCTGGCCAAATCCAGCCCCAGCGGCGGCGGCGCGGCGGGCTTGGCCAGCCCGGCGGCGGGCGGGGTGCCCCCAGCGGTCGGCGGCGAAGTCACCGGGGGCGCGGGCGGGCGGGCACCGCCGCCGCCGCCGCCATCGGCGCGGTCGGCCCAGGGTTGATAATAGGGTTCGTCGCCGTGGGTCATGCCCATGGCCTTAGCGCCGTTTGCGCGACCGTTCCACCTCGGCGCGCGCGACCATCGCAATATCCTGCGCCCGGATCCAGTCGGGTGAGCCTTGCGGCAGGCCCGCCATCGCCAGTTCGGCGCTGCGCAGCGCCAATGGTGCGTCGCGCCCCTGAAGCTGGTGGCGTTCGGCGGTGGCCAGCGCGGCGCGGGCGGCATCGCCCTGCTGCGCATAGACCAGCCCCAATTGATACCAGGCAAAGGGGTTTTGATTGTCGCGCGACACCGCATTGCGCAGCACCGCCCCGGCCTCGGCAATCAGCGCCCGGTCCTCGCTGGCGATCAGCGCATGGCCCAGCGTGGCGGCGATCAGCGGGTGCTGGCGGCTCTGGTCCACCGCGCGGCGCAGCGGGGCAATCGCCTCGGCTGGCCGCCCGGATTCGAGCAGAATCTGGCCCTTCAATTCCTGAAAATAGGGGTCATCGGGGTCGGCAGCGGTCAGCGCCAGCACCTCGGCCAGCGCCCGGTCAGGATAAGCGCTTTTGTGCCACGCATAAGCGCGGGCATAGCGCGCCGGGATGCTGGTATCGCGTTCGGGAAACCGGCGCAGGGTCCGCACCGGCTCGTCGACAAAGCCGACCAGCTTGGCCTTCACCCGGGCAAAGATCGCCTCCAGTGCCGGGTCGCTGGGTGTGTCCCATGCCGGGTCGACGGTATAGGTTTCGCGCAGCGCCTGAATCCGGTCGCCAGACAGCGGGTGCGTGCGGCTATAGGCCTGCTCATCATCCTGGCGCACCGCATAGCGGAACTCCAGATTCTGGAGCCGCTTGAAAAAATCCAGACTGCCGCGCCCGGTGATCCCGGCGGCGGACAGATATTGCGCGCCAGCGGCATCGGCGGTGGATTCCTGCACCCGGGAAAAGGCCAGAAATTTGCCCAAGGCCGCCTGTTGCCCGGCCATCATGATGCCCATGCCAGCCTCGCCCGCACCCGCCGCAATCGCCGCTGCGCCCAAAATCATGCTGAGCAGCGAAATGCCGCTGACCGCCTCCACCCCCTGGCGCAGCCGGACAACATGCCCGCCTTGAATATGGCCCAGTTCATGGGCCAGCACCCCCTGCACCTCATTGGCGGTGCCTGCCGCTTCGATCAGCCCGCTGTGGATGTAAATATCCTGACTGCCCGCGACAAAGGCGTTGATGCTGCGGTCGCCGATCAGATGCACTTTGATCTGGCCAGGGTTTAGCCCCGCCGCCCGCTCCAGCGGGCGCATCATGTCGGCGAACAGCGCCTCGGTCTCGGCGTCGCGCAGAATCGACTGGGCCGCGGCCGGGCGGACCGCCAGCACCGCGATCAACAGCGCGATCAACAGGCCGCGCAGGGCCGGACGCATGCGGGTCATGGACATTGCCCGGCTATGGGACCGCCCGGCTGAACCAGCGGTGAAGCGCCGGCGCGCCCACCGCTGGTTCCTCGCGGCGAATCAGCCGCCAAATGTGCGCTGCCACCAGCCACGCTTTGGCTCGCCATTGGTGCCTTCGGCCTCAGCGGCGGCTTCGCTCGCCGCAACTTCGCCGGTCAGCGCCTCTGGCGCCGCCGCGTCCTTGGCCACCGGCTTGCTGACGCCCGCGCGCCGAGTCCGCCGCTTGGGCGAGGGCGCGGCGTCGGCATCGGGGGCGGTATCGGGGGCGGTATCGGGGGCGGCATCCGGAGCAGCATCCGCCTGGGCGGCGGCATCGGCCACCGGGGGCGGGGCATCCGCCTCGGTCGGCATGGCCGGCTTGGCCGCTGCGGCCTTGCGCGGGGCGCGTTTGCGCACCGGCTTGGCGGCGGGTTCGGCCTCGGCCTCGGGCACGGTCTCGGCGTCCGCCGCCACATCGGCCACTGGCTCGGCGCTCACAGCCCCGACGTCCACATCGGTGCTGGCACCGCTATCGCTGACCGTCGCGGCTGGCTTGGCGCGGCTGGGGCGACGCCGTCCCTTTTTCGGGGCCTCGGCCGGGGTGGCGGCGGGTGCATCGGCATTGGCTTCGTCGGGGCTGGCTTCATCGGGGCTGGCGTCGGCATCGCCCTCACCATCCGCGCTGCCATCCGCGCCGCTGCCCCCATTGTCTCCCCCATTGTCGCTCTCGTCATCGCGGCGGCCCCGGCGGCCCCGGCGGCGGCGCTTGCGCTTGCGGCGCGGCTCACCATCCTCGCCAACGTCGCCGTCCGGCTGGGCGCGGGCAGGCCGGGCGGCGCGCTCGCCATCGTCGCCCTCATCCTCATCCGCCTCATCGGCGGCATCCGCCAGATCATCAGCCAGATCATCGACCGGATCTTCATCCTCATCCTCGATCACAATCTTGGCCAGGCGCGGCCGGTCAACCGGCGGCGGGCCGGACACCTCAATCGTCATCTTGGCCCCGTCCATCTCGGCATTGGGCAGGATCGCGACTGCGACATGATAAAGATTCTCAATGTCGCGCAAATCGGCGCGCTTGTCGTTCAGCAGATAGAATGTCGCCTCCTGACTGGCGCGCAGGACAATCCGGTCGCCCCGGCCCCGCGCCGCCTCTTCTTCAATCAGCCGCAGCGCCGACAGCCCCGCCGATGATGCGGTGCGAATAAGGCCCGTGCCCTCGCAATGCGGGCAGGGCTTGGTCGATGCTTCCAGCACCCCGGTGCGCAGCCGCTGGCGGCTCATTTCCATCAGGCCAAAGCCCGAAATGCGGCCAATCTGGATGCGGGCGCGGTCGTTTGACAGCGCCTCCTTCATCGCCCGTTCGACCTTGCGGACGTTCGAGCCATTGTCCATGTCGATAAAGTCGATCACCACCAGCCCGGCCATATCGCGCAGGCGCAATTGCCGCGCGATTTCGGCGGCGGCCTCCAAATTGGTGCTGACCGCGGTCTGTTCGATATTATGTTCGCGGGTTGACCGGCCCGAGTTGATGTCAATCGACACCAATGCCTCGGTGGGGTTGATGACCAGATAGCCGCCCGATTTGAGCTGGACCACCGGGCTGAGCATCCCGGCGAGCTGGTCCTCGACGCCGTAACGCTGATACAGCGACACCGGGTCGTGATATTGTTTCACCCGCCGGGCGTGGCTGGGCATCAGCAATTTCATGAATTCCTTGGCGGCGCGATAGCCATCCTCACCCTCGACCAGCACCTCCTCAATGTCGCGGTGGTAAATGTCGCGGATCGCGCGCTTGATCAGGTCGCTGTCGCTGTGGACCAGCGCCGGGGCGGAGCTGTTCAGGGTTTTTTCGCGGATTTCGTCCCACAACCGCGCCAGATAATCAAAATCGCGTTTGATCTCGACTTTCGTTCGGCTCATCCCGGCGGTGCGGACGATACAGCCCATGGTCGGCGGCAGGTTCAAATCGTCGATCATCGCCTTCAGCTTGCGGCGGTCGGCCCCGCTGCTGATCTTGCGGCTGATCCCGCCGCCGTTCATCGTGTTGGGCATCAGCACGCAATAGCGGCCCGCCAGCGACAAATAGGTGGTCAGCGCCGCGCCCTTGTTGCCGCGCTCTTCCTTCACCACCTGCACCAGCATCACCTGGCGGCGGCGAATCACATCCTGAATTTTGTATCGGCGGCGGGGCGGCTGGCGGCCATTGCCGCCTTCGCTGCCATTGGCCCCATTGGCCTCGCTGCTGGCGTCGCGGCCCTGGCCCGGGCGTCCACTATTTTTGCCGCCGCGCCCGCCCTTGCGGCCATCGCGGCGGCGGCGGCCAGCGGGGCGGCCATCGCGGTCCTGCGTCTCGGCGGCGTCACCAGCCTCACCATCACCGTCGGCGGTGTCGCCATCCTGGCCGGCGGCGGCATCATCATCGCCATCACCGTCGGCCTCAGCTTCGGGGTCGCTATCGCCATCATTGTCGCTGTCGCCATCATCATCGGCTTCATCGTCGCGGGGGTCGGCAGCGGGCGGGGCGACATCGTCAATCTGGCCCTCCAGCTCGTCCAGCCCGTCCTCGGCCCGCATCGCGGCTTCATTGGCATAGGCCAATTCCTCGCGCATCAGCGCCTCGCGGTCCTCGCGCGGGATTTGGTAATAGTCGGGGTGGATTTCACTGAACGCCAGAAAGCCGTGGCGATTGCCGCCATATTCGATGAAGGCGGCCTGAAGCGAGGGTTCAACCCGGGTTACTTTGGCGAGATAGATATTGCCCTTGAGCTGTTTATGCTCGGCGGATTCAAAATCAAATTCTTCAATGCGGTTTCCGGTGATGACGGCAACGCGGGTTTCCTCGCGGTGCCGCGCATCGATAAGCATGCGGGTAATCATTGGGAACACTCCAGCCAGCGCCAGATGGGCGCGGCAAATTGGGAAACGGCCCCGCGCCGGGGGCCATATGGCGCCCGGCGTTGGTGGGGATAACGGCGAAAATGCTATTGCCGCGCCCGTGCTGCGTGCGGCCACCACCCATGGTGGGGGTGGGCCGTCCGGTCCGCCAAATCGCCAGCCGCAGCCCCGCGCAGCCCGATGGGCCGGTGGAGTGCGAGCGAGACAGCGGGGCCAGCAACATGCGGCATTAACCTGACTAATTGGCGGGGGCGCGCCGCAATTGCCTGACGCAACCATGGCCTGCCCACCGCCGGGGATGCAAAGAAGGGCGCAAATGGGCCAATCGCCGGACTGGTCAGTCGCCGCGCCTGATCGCGCGCCGCGCCGTCCAATCCCTGACCTCAGCCAACCCGGCCAGTCGTTGTAAGCTAACGCTAGCACCACGAGCGCGGCGCGGCAAGCCCATGGGCGCTGCGCCCCCAATGGCTGCGCCCCGCAGCCAAATCATGATGAAACCGCCATTAACCGCGCCGGTTGACCGGGGTTTGAGGCCCCATCCCTAATGCTCGGTTCACGCAATTCGCCGCCCACCTGACCCCGATGGAGCCGAAATGAGTCTGAAAATCCGCTGGACCCGGCCCGCCAAAGCCCCCAAATTGCCCAGCATGATTGCGGCTTTGTTCCTGACCCTGCTGGCGGCGCTGCCTCAGGCGGCGGCGGCTGGTTCCATCGCGGCGGTGGAGCTGGCGGACCGGCAGGTGGTGCTGCGCTTTGACGGTTTGGTGCGCGGTGCGTCGGCGCGGCTGCTCGCCGGGCCGGACCGGATTGCGCTGGACATTGCCGGGGCCGAGGTGGGCCGGGCGGCGCCGGGCGGCGGGTTGGTGCGCGCGGTGCGGCAGGGGCAACAGGCGGCGGGGCTGGCCCGGGTGGTGTTGGACCTGGACCAGCCAGCGGTGATCGCCGCCAGCCGGTTCGCGGCTGATGGCCGCAGCCTGACACTGGATTTGCGCACGGTCAGCGCCGATGAATTTGCCCGCGCCGCCCGGCTGAACCGCCTTGAAATCAATCCGCCCGCCGCGTTCCGCGCCAAGCCGCCCGCCGAACGTTACAGCGTCAGCGTGCCGATCGGCCAGCCGCGCCCGGCCCTGCCCCTGCCCGCAATCGCGGGGCCGGACGACAGCCGCCTGCCGCTGGTGGTGCTGGACGCCGGGCACGGCGGCCATGACCCCGGCGCGATTTCCCCGCACAATGGGGCGCGGGAAAAGGATGTGACGCTGGCCATGGCCCGGGCGGTGCGCGACGAATTGCTGGCCACCGGGCGGGTGCGGGTGGCAATGACCCGCAGCGACGACCGGTTTTTGATCCTTGAGGAGCGTTTTGGCATTGCCCGGCGGCTGAAGGCAGACCTGTTCATGTCCATCCACGCCGATGCCTCGCCCAACCAGGAGGCACGCGGCGCATCGGTCTACACCCTGTCCGAGGTCGCATCGGACCGCGAGGCGGCGCGGCTGGCGATGCGCGAAAACAAGGCCAACATCATCAACGGGGTCAATCTGGGCGAGGTGTCCAGCGATGTCTCTACCATCCTGCTTGACCTGACCCAGCGCGAGACCATGAATCTGGCCGCCGATTTTGCCCGGTTGCTGTATCGCGAGGGCGGATCGGCGCTGAATTTCCGCACCCATGCCCACCGCTTTGCCTCGTTTGTGGTGCTGAAATCGCCTGATACGCCGTCCGTGCTCTTGGAAACCGGATTTTTGTCCAACGCTCAGGATGCCGATTATCTGGTGTCGAGCGCGGGGCGGCAGGCGGTGGCGCGGGCGGTGCGGGCGGCGGTGCAACTCCATTTTGCCCGGCAGATCGCCGGCCGCTGAAAATAGCCCCGGGACGCCGCAAGGACAAAGCGGCACCAGCCGCCACGCCCCATCTGGAATCTGGCGGCAAAGCTGCTAGAGGGCAAGGGGTATGACCGATGCCGCCCCGCCAGCACCCGCCGCACCCGCCGCCGCACCCGCCGCCACCATGAAGCTGCGGCTGCGGCGCGATACCAGTGCGGTGGGCGCGTGGCTGGCCAATGCGTGGGCCCGGCGCTGGTTTCGCTGGGCCACCACTGGCGCGCTGGCGGCGCTGGCGCTGGCGCTGCTGGTCTGGGCCACGCTCATTCGCACTTTGCCCTCGGCGTCACTGCTGCTGGAATATGAATCGCGCCTGCCCTCGATCGTGCGCGATGCGACGGGCGATCCGGTTCACAGCTATGCCCGGGAACGGCGGGTGCAACTGGAATTTGCCGAATATCCGCAATTGCTGGTCCGCGCCTATCTGGCGGCAGAGGACAAGAATTTCTTTGCCCATGGCGGGCTGGATTATTTCGGCCTTGCCCGCGCGCTCGCCCAGGGGGTGATGAGCGGCACCACCCCGCGCGGCACCTCGACCATCACCCAGCAGGTCGCCAAAAATCTGCTGCTGACCAACGAGGTCACTTACACCCGCAAATTGCGCGAGGCGTTTCTGGCCTTCCGGATCGAGGATGTGCTGGAAAAAGAACAGATATTGGAATTATATCTGAACGAAATTCCGCTGGGCCGGCGCAGCTTTGGCGTGCAGGCGGCGGCGCGGGCCTATTTCGACCGCGATGTCGAAAATCTGCGCCTGCACGAAATGGCGTTTCTGGCGGCGCTGCCCAAATCGCCCGAAACGCTGGGCCGGGCGCGCTTCGCCGACCGGGCGGTGGAACGGCGCAATTATGTGCTGGGCCAGATGCTGGAAAATGGCTGGATCACCCGCGCCCAGCATGATGCCGCCCGCGCGCTGCCGCTGGGGATCGTGCCCCAGCGCGGCAATATTTTCCCGCAAGTCGGCGGCTATTATATGGAGGAGGTCCGCCGCCAACTGGCCGACCAGTTTGGCGAAACCGCCAAGGATGGCAGCAAGCACAGCGTGTATGAGGGCGGGCTGTGGGTGCGAACCGCCTTTGACGCAGGCATGCAGGACGGCGCGCGCCGGGCGCTGCGCGCGGGGTTCCAGCGTTATGACGCGGGCAAGGGCTGGTCCGGCCCGGTGGCGACCATCCCGATGGACGGGCAATGGCAAAGCCGGTTGGCGTCCAGCTTTGTCGATGTCGATTATGAGGATTGGCGGGTGGCGGTGGTGGTCAGCAAGGCCGGCACGCTGGCAGCGCTGGGCTTTGCCAATGGCGACACCGGCACGCTGGCAGCAGGGCTGGCCACCCTGCCGTATCGCAAGGCAGGCACCAGCGCCTTTGCCGCGCTGCGCCCCGGCGATCTGATCGTGGTCAAGCCCCAGGGGGGCGACCGCTATGCCCTGCGCAATGTGCCGGAGGTGTCGGGCGGCATGGTCGTGCAAAATGTCCACAGCGGGCGGATTCATGCGATGCAGGGCGGGTTTGATGTCAATCTGTCGGCGTTCAACCGCGCCACCCAGGCCGAACGCCAGCCCGGTTCGACGATCAAGCCCTTTGTCTATGCCGCCGCGCTGGACAATGGCATGACCCCGGCCACGCTGATCCTCGACGGGACATTTTGCGTGTATCAGGGCGCGCGCTTTGGCCGCAAATGTTTCCGCAATTTCGGCGGCGGCGGCGGGTCGGGTGAACAGACGATGCGCTGGGGCCTGGAACAATCGCGCAACCTGATGACGGTGCGCGCCGCCAGCCAGGTGGGGATGGAGCCGGTCGTTGACATGATCCGCAAGGCGGGGATTGGCCAGCATGAGCCATTTCTGGCCACCGCGCTGGGGTCTGGGTCCACCTCGGTTGCCCGGATCACCAACGCCTATGCCACGCTGGCCAACCATGGCCGCGACATGGGGCCGCGCATCATCGATTATGTCCAGGACCGGCGGGGCAAGGTGATTTTGCCGGTGAATTACAAACCCTGTCCCCGCTGCAACATGGCCGATTGGGATGGCAAGCCTTTCCCTCGCGCCGCCGCCGCTGGCCGCCAAGTGGTCGATCCGGTGACCGCGTTCCAGATGGTCCATGTGCTCGAAGGCGTGATCCAGCGCGGCACCGCGACCAATTTGCGCGATCTGGGCGTGCCGATTTTCGGCAAGACCGGCACCACCACCGGGCCAAAGGATGTGTGGTTCGTGGGCGGCACCCCGGACATTGTCGCGGGCCTGTATCTGGGGTTTGACACCCCGCGCAACATGGGCAGCTATGCCCAGGGCGGCAGCCTGGCTGCACCGATTTTCCGGCAATTTGTCCAAACTGCCATGCCCGATCGCCAGCCCATTCCCTTTGCCGCGCCGCGCGGGGTGCGGATGGTGCGGATTGACCGGCGCACCGGGCGGCGGGTGTTTGGCGGCTGGCCGGGTGATGACCCCAAATCCGGGGTGATCTGGGAGGCGTTCAAGGCCGACAGCGAACCCCGCCGGACCATCGCCGCGCCCAGCGAGGCCGTGCCGCGCCGGGCCGCGCCCAAGGCCGCGGCCACCGACGCGCCGGCCGAGCGCGCCGCGCCGCCGCCCACCCGCAGCGACAGCGAATTCATGGACGATCGCGGCGGCATCATCTGATGCCAGACGCCGCCAACAGGAGCACAGGACATGCGCGCTGAAGCGCAGGGATATATCGACCGGGTGAACAGCGCCATGGCGCTGGTGCGGCGGTTTCTGGATTGGGACCGGGCGCTGCGGCGGCTGGACGAATTGAACGCGCGGGTGGAAGACCCCACGCTGTGGAACAGCCCCAAGGCGGCGCAGGAGGTGATGCGCGAGCGCCAGCGGCTGGATGCCGCGATCAGCGCGGTCCAGCGCACTGCCAGCGAGCTGGCCGACACCGCCGAGCTGATCGAACTGGCGGAGGCAGAGGGCGACACCGCGCTGGCCGATGATGCGGTGGCGGCGCTGGCCGCGCTGGCCGACCGGGCGGATGAGGACAAGACCCGCGCGCTGCTGGCGGGCGAGGCCGACGGCAATGATTGCTATGTCGAGATTCACGCCGGGGCGGGCGGCACCGAAAGCCAGGACTGGGCCGAAATGCTGCTGCGCATGTATCAACGCTGGGCCGAGCGCCGGGGCATGAAGGTGGAAATGGTGGAATATCAGGCCGGGGAACAGGCCGGGGTCAAGGGCGCGACCCTGCTCATCAAGGGCGAAAACGCCTATGGCTATGCCAAGACCGAAAGCGGGGTGCACCGGCTGGTCCGCATTTCGCCCTATGACAGTTCCGCCCGGCGGCACACCAGCTTTTCCAGCGTGTGGGTCTATCCGCAAATTGACGATGACATTGATATTGAGGTCAATGAAAGCGACCTGAAAATCGACACATATCGCGCCAGCGGGGCGGGCGGCCAGCACATCAACACCACCGACAGCGCGGTGCGGATCACCCATATGCCCAGCGGCATTGTGGTGGCCTGTCAAAGCGGACGGTCGCAGCACAAGAACAAGGCGGAGGCGATGACCATGCTGCGCGCCCGGCTGTATGAGGCCGAACTTCAGCGGCGCGAGGCCGACGCCATGGCCACCCATGCCGCCAAATCCGACATTGGCTGGGGCCACCAGATCCGGTCCTATGTCCTGCAACCCTATCAGATGGTCAAGGATTTGCGGACCGGCATCGTCTCGACTGCCCCCGCCGACGTGCTGGACGGCGCGCTCGACCCGTTCATCGCCGCCGCGCTGGCCCAGCGGGTGACGGGTGAAGTGGCGGTCGTGGAGGATGTCGATTGACCGGCGGGCCAGCCGCCCGCGTGATCGTGATCGCCGCAGCGGCGGCGTTGGCGCTGGGCGGCTGTGAACGGCTTGGCCTCGGCGACAGCAAGCGCCCGGCGACCGCCCGCGCATTCCCCGCGCCTGACCGGCCGGTGGCCCGCACCGTGTCCAATGCCTGGTCCACCGAGGCGGCGCGGGACGAGGTGAATGAGGCCGCGGCGATGATGACCGCCGCCGGGGTGGCTCCGGGCATGACCGTGGCCGACATTGGCGCGGGCGAGGGCTATTACACCGTCCGGCTGGCGGCGCGGGTCGGGGCGTCGGGCCGGGTGCTGGCGCAGGATATTTCGCGGGCCGCCATCGACCGGCTGGCCGACCGGGTGACGCGCGAGCGGCTGGACAATGTGTCGCTGAAATTGGGGGCAGAGGATGACCCGCGCCTGCCCGCCGCCAGTTTCGACCGGGTGTTCATGGTCCGCATGTATCATGAGGTGGCCGAGCCTTATGCCTTTTTGTGGCGGCTGCACCCGGCGCTGCGCCCCGGCGGCGAGGTGGTGGTGGTCGACGCCAACCGGCCCGTCGCCGCCCACGGCACCCCGCTGCGCCTGTTGATTTGCGAATTTGAGGCGACGGGGTTCAGCCTGCTGGAGTTTCGGTCAGTGCCGGACGTTCAGGGCTATCTGGCGCGGTTCAAGGCGCTGGAACAGCGGCCGGAACCCGGCGCGATCAAACGCTGCAAAAATCCGTAACCGCTCCGCCCGGCTCGCCCCGCCCTACAACGTCAGCAATTGCTCGCCGGGGTCGACGCCGGACAGGAATGCGATCAGCCCGGTGGGCTGAACAATCGCGTCCAGATCGGCTGTTGCCAGCGCGGTCACCGCCAGCCCGGATTGACAGGCGAGCAGGGCAATGCCCATCGCCCCGGCCTCGTTCACCATCCACGCCAGATCCGGCTGGCCCGCCGCCAGCCGGGCCGCATCGCCGTCACAGCCAATCGGTGCCTTCAGCAGCGCGACCGCCGTGCCTTGAAAGAATATCCGCACCCGGCGGCCCAGCGCGGCGGCGGCAAT
>DAIUBZ010000042.1:0-11758 GCA_036846445.1 Sphingopyxis sp.
CGATCTGTTTCAGTTGCCGTCCGCTTCCCGCCGATCAGGCCGCGCGGCTTGCCCCGGCCACTGGCCTCGCCAGCCGCCGCCGCGCCACCAACGCCGCCGCTGCTGCGCCAAACAACAACATCATCGGCGGCGCGGGAACCGGGGTCGGCCCGCCGCTGGTGGTGCCGCCGGTGCTGCCGCCCGACGAGCTGCTGGATGACGAGCTGCTGCTCGATGACGAGGAACTGCTCGCCCCGCTGCTGGTGGTGGTGGTGCCGAATGACGAGCTGCCGCCCGTTGCCCCCGAAGAGGTGGCCCCGCCTGACGAGCTGCTGGACGACGAGCTGCTGCTGCTCGACGAGGACGAGCCGCTGGCCCCCGATGACCCGCCGCTGCCGCCCGAACCGCCACTGCCGCCCGATGATGCGCCGCCAGAGGAGGAGCTGCTGGAACTGCTGGACGAGGAGGAGGAGGACGAGGAGGAGCCGCCGAAGGATGAGCTGCCGCCCGAGCCACCGGAACCGCCCGAACCACCGGAGCCGCCGCTGCCGCCAGAACCACCGGATCCGCCGGAGCCTCCCGAACCGCCGCTGCCGCCGGAGGAGCTGCTGCTCGACGACGAGCTGCTGGACGAGGACGAACTGCTGCTGCTCGACGATGAGCTGCTGTTATTGCCCGACGATGACGACACCCCGCCGGTGCTGCTGCTCACGCCGCCGGTGGAGGTGGAGACGCCGCCCGTGCTGCTGCTGACGCCGCCAGTGCTGGTGGATACGCCGCCGGTTGAGCTGGTCGAGCTGACCCCGCCAGTCGAGGTGGAGACACCGCCCGTTGAACTGGTCGAGCTAACCCCACCCGTCGAGGTGGACACGCCGCCCGAGGTGCTGCTGCTGGTCGAGCTGACCCCGCCCGAGGTCGAGCTGACCCCGCCGGTCGAGGTGGACACCCCGCCGGTCGACGACGACGTCGAACCGCCCGAGGTGGACGATGACCCGCCCGAAGTGGAGGTCGAGCCGCCCGAAGTGGACCCGCCCGAGGTCGAGGTGGAGCCGCCGGAGGTGGTGGAGGTAGAGGTAATCACCACGCTGCCGCCGCTGCCGCCGCCGCCACCGCCGCCAAAAAAGCCGCCGAAGAAACCGCCGCCGCCAAAGCCGCCGCCCAGACCGCCGCCAATCACGGTCACGCCGCTGCCGCCGCTGCCACCGCCAAAGCTGCCGGGGGCCGGGATCGGAGCGTAGGGGATGGGCGGCAGGGGAATCATCTGGGTGGTGACGGTCTGGGCGCCCGCACCGGCGCTGCGGGTGATCGTCCGCTTGGTGGTCACCACCCGGCGCACCCGCTTCACCGTCCGCTTGGGCGCAGCGGCGTGGCGCGAACGCGCCTTATGCGCCTTGGCCTTGGCGGGCTTGCCGCTATACACCTTGGCAGCGGCGGGGACATCGGCGACCTGCATCGCGCCAGTGCCGATCAGCGCGCCACCGCAGGTGCAGGCGCACAATTTCGCAAGAGCCATTCTGACGGACATAAGCTTCTCTTTCCCCTCTGGTGCCAATGGCCGACGGGCACTTCCCGTTGGCCATGTGCCGCGTTACCTTGGTTCACAACTCGCTGCTTCACTTCGCTGCGTCACTGCCGCCAATTGCCCAAATCTTTGTGAACGGCGCAACGCCATTAACCCTGTTGCCTGAACAATCGGTCAGAAAAAAGCCCGTGCGGCAAGGTCCGCCCGCCCAGATGTGCCAAAACAATACGCCACTTGGTTGATTTGTCGCGGCACGGTTAACGGCACCGGTGACACCCCGGCCACGGCAACTGCCGCTTGTGCCGCCCCGATGGCGTGGGTATAGCGCCCGGGCAAGCCGACGCTTCACTGCCGCGCCGCAAGCCAAGGGACGATCAGCCGGTCATGACATCCAGGATAGGCATCGGCGGCGATACCAGCTTGAATGCGGCGCTTCAGGCGCTGCCGGACGATTATCGCCCCAGCGCTGACGAAGAATTCATGAACCCCCGCCAGCTGGATTATTTCCGGCAGCTGCTGCTGGCATGGAAAAAATCGATTCTGGCCGAAAGCGAGTCTACCCTGACCCAATTGCAGGATGGGCCGCTGCGGGAACCGGATTTGGCCGACCGCGCCTCCAGCGAGACCGATTGGGCGATTGAACTGCGCACCCGCGATCGCCAGCGCAAATTGATCGCGAAAATTGACGCGGCACTGCGGCGAATCGATGACGGCGAATATGGCTATTGCCAGGTCAGCGGCGAACCCATCAGCCTGGCCCGGTTGCAGGCGCGCCCCGTGGCGACGATGACGCTGGAGGCGCAGGAACGCCACGAACGCAACGAGCGGATTTCGCGGGACGATTAGACCGTGTTCCGGTCAGTTGGCATCATCTGACCGCTGGGAAGGCGCGGCAAAATCAAGCGTTAGAGCGGCGATTGGCCGTCCCCGGCCTTGGCGGCGGCATCGGACTGTTCCACCCGCGCCTCCGCCAGATCCCGGGCCACCTTGGGATCGGCCAACAAAGCGGCGATGTGGCTGGCCTCATCAAAACTGTCATCGGCCAGAAATTTCAGCCGCGCCGCATATTTCATCCGCAATTTCGCCGCCACGCTTTTCTGCAGATAGGCGGTATTGGTGCGCAGCGCCACCAGCACCGCCGCCTCATCCCGCCCCAGCAACGGCTTCACAAATACCGTGGCGTGGCGCAGGTCCGGCGACATCCGCACCTCGGTGATGCTGACCGGTTGGCGCGCCAGCACATCATCATGCACATCGCCGCGCGCCAAAATCTCGGCCAATATGTGCCGCACCTGCTCGCCCACACGCAGCAGGCGGACGGATGGTCCGGGTGTATCGGTTTTGGTCATTGCCCTGTTCCTCGCCGGTCACGCCAACCGGTGCGTCACAGCACCCGGTCGCGCTCCTCCACCTCGAACACCTCCAGATTGTCGCCCGGTTTGATGTCGTTGGTGTCGGCCAGCACCACGCCGCATTCCAGTCCGGCGCGCACTTCCTCGACATTGTCCTTGAACCGGCGCAGGCTGGCGATGGTGGTCGCCGACACGATGACGTCGGCGCGGGTCAGCCGGGCGAACAGGCCCTTCTTGATGCTGCCTTCCAGCACCAACAGACCGGCAGCCTTGTCGCGCTTGCCCGCTGAGAACACCTCGCGGACCTCGGCCCTGCCCACCACCGTTTCGATGCGTTCGGGGCCAAGCTCCCCGGCCATTTCCTTGGCCACTGCCTCGGTCAGATGATAGATCACGTCATAATAGAGGAAGCGCACCTTGTCGCGGTTGGCCACCTCACGCGCCTTGGCATTGGGCCGGGCGTTGAAGCCGATGATCGGCGCGCCGGTGGCGGCGGCCAGCGTCACGTCGCCCTCGGTAATCGCGCCCACGCCGGATTGCAGCACCCGCACCTTGATCTCGTCGGTGGACAGGCGGTTCAGACCGTTCACAATCGCCTCCACCGAACCCTGCACATCGCCGCGAATGACCACCGGATATTCGATCACCTTGGCCTTGTCGGCCAGCGCGCTGAACATCCCCTCCAGGCTGACCGGCGCAGAGGTCGTGCGCGCCTTTTGCGCCTGCTCTGCGCGGTAAGCGGCGACCTCGCGGGCGCGCGCCTCATTTTCCACGACCACCAGCGTGTCGCCCGCCATCGGCACCCCGCCCAGCCCCAGCACCTCGACCGGCATCGACGGCCCCGCGCTCTTGATCTGGCGGCCCTTGTCATCAACCAGCGCCCGCACCCGGCCGCTCTCCGATCCGCAGACAAAAATATCGCCAACCTTCAGCGTGCCGCGCCGGATCAACAGGGTGGCAACGGGGCCGCGCCCCTTGTCCAGCCGCGCCTCGACCACCGTGCCCTCGGCGGCACGGTCAGGGTTGGCGCGCAATTCCATAATCTCCGCCTGCACGGCAATGGCATCCGTCAAACCATCCAGATTGGTTCGTTTGAGTGCCGAGATTTCCACGTCCTGAACCTCACCGCCCATCGCTTCCACCATCACCTCATGTTCCAGCAGGCGCTCGCGCACCCGCTGCGGCTGGGCTTCTGGCTTGTCGATCTTGTTGATCGCCACAATCATCGGCACCCCCGCCGCGCGGGCGTGTTTGATCGCTTCGATCGACTGGGGTTTCAGCCCGTCATCCGCGGCCACCACCAATATGACGATATCGGTCACATTGGCACCGCGCTGGCGCATTTCGGTAAAGGCCTCATGCCCCGGGGTGTCGAGAAAGGTCAGCACCGCGCCGCTGGGTGCAGTCACCTGATAGGCGCCGATATGCTGGGTGATCCCACCCGCCTCGCCCGCCACGACATCGGTGCCGCGCAACGCGTCAAGCAGGCTGGTCTTGCCATGATCGACATGGCCCATGATCGTGATGACCGGCGCACGCGGTTGCAGCGTCTCGACCGCGTCGACGTCCGATCCGGCGTCGATATCGACATCAGCCTCGCTTACCCGTTTGAACGTGTGGCCAAATTCGGTCACCAACAATTCGGCGGTGTCCTGATCGATGGTCTGATTCACCGTCACCGGCATCCCCATGTTGAACAGGGCCTTGACCAGGTCGGCACCTTTTTCAGCCATGCGATTGGCCAGTTCCTGCACGGTGATGGCATCGGGCACCACCACTTCGCGAAACTGCTTCTCACGCGGTCCGCTGCGGCCCATCCGGGCGCGCTTTTCCTTCTCGCGCGCCCGTTTGAGCGCGGCGGCAGAGCGCGCGCGCGCGCCCTCATCCTCGTTCAGCGCCTTGGTCACGGTCAACTTGCCGGCCTGGCGCCGGCTGTCGCCCACCGCCTTGCGTTCGCGCTCGGGCTTCGCTGGCTTTGGCTCGGGGCGCGGCGGGGCAGCCACCGGCGTGAAACGGCGGGGCGCCGGGGCAGCGGCCACCGGAGCGGCGGGTTCGGGCGCGGCATCCACACTGGTGTCGGGCATCGGCAACGCGGGGGCAGCCTCTGGCGGCGGCGGCGGCGGCGCGGCGGCGGGTTTGGCCCCGGCCTGCTGCGCCTCGGCCAATAGCCGCTGGCGCTCGGCTTCGTCACGGCGGCGCGCCTCTTCCATCGCGAATTGCCGCGCCTCTTCCGCCTCACGCAGCAATTGCACCTGGCGCTCCTGCCGCGTCATCAGATCATCGGCCGGCGCCCGATTAACCGGCGCGGGCGCGGGCGCCGGCGCCGGGGCCGGGGCTGGCGCAGGGGCGACGACAGCTTCGGGCGCAACCTCACCGGGGCGGCCCAGCGCGCGCCGCCGCTTGACCTCAACCACCACCGTGTTGCGGCGGCCATGGCTGAATTGCTGCTGCACCTGTCCGGCCTCGACCGTGCGCTTCAGCCCCAGCGGCTTGCGGGTCAATGTCGGCTTGTCCTGTTCGTCACTCATCGTCAAAACCCAATCGTCATGTGCAAAATTATCACTCGATCCAGCCACCGGCGATCAGCCGGGCGCATCATCCTTGCCGGTCATCTGGGACAAGGGCGCTGTATCCCATCCGCTGAAAAACTGCCAGCGATTGCATAGCTCCCGCACCCGGGCGGCAGCCCGCTGGTCAATCACCGCAATATGCACGGCATTTTCCCGGCCCAATGCGACAGAGAGGACCAGCCGGTCCACCGGCAGGGTGATCCCCGCGCGGGCCGAACCCTCGTCATCTTCGCCCACCCGCCACGCCTGTGCCAGCGCCCGGCAGCCGTCGGTGCCGGCGTCGCTGGCATGGAACAGCGCCGCGACCGTGCCGCGCCGGGCCGCCTGTTCAATCCGCTCCATGCCGGTAATCAGGGTGCCTGCGCGCATTTCCAGCCCCAGCCGGGCCAGCGCGGCGCGCTGCAATTCGGCGGCGATCCGGTCCGGCAAATCGGCGGGAATATTGGTGGCTGCGCCCTTCAGACTGCGGGCCAGCGCGCCGCGCAACTTGCCATTGGCCACGGCCGCCGCCAGCGCCGCCCGGCCAACCGCCAGCCACGCCCCCCGGCCCGGCGCGCGGGCCAGCACATCGGGAAACACCCCGCCATCCGGGCTGATCGCCAACCGAATCAGCGCATGGGCCGGGGCCCGCTCGCCGGTCAGGATGCAGCGGCGCTCCGGCGGCGCGGGCCGGTGGCCGCGCCGGTCGATCCGCTCCGCACCCGGCGGCGCATCCGCAGCATTCAGCGATGGTGGCGCAGCGTCCTTGTCATTGCGAGGGGTCCGCATGGGCGGCCTCCCCATCATCTGAGCTGCCGGATTCGGGCGCGTCGGCAAACCAATGGGCGCGGGCGGCCATGATGATCTCGTTGCCCTGCTCCTCGGTCAGGCCATATTCGCCCAGCACCCCGCCCTTGTCATCGCTGCGTTCGCGCGGGTTGCGGCGCTTGTCCGCCCGCGCCTTGGCAATCAGCTCGTCGGTCGCCAGATCCGCCAGATCGTCCAGCGTCAAAATCCCCGCCTTGCCCAGCGTCACCAGCATCGCTTCGGTCAGATGCGGCAGTTCCGCAAGGTCGTCATCGACCCCCAGCGCCTGGCGCTCGGCCCGGGCCGCGGCGGTGCGGCGATCCAGCGCCTCAATTGCCCGGTTTTGCAGCTCTTCGCTCAGTTCAACGTCAAAGCCTTCGATCTCGGCGATTTCCTCCAGCGGCACATAGGCCACCTCCTCCAACTCGCCAAACCCTTCGGCCACCAGCAATTGGGCCAGGGTTTCATCCACGTCCAGCTCTTCCTGAAACATGGTGCTGCGCTCGATAAACTCGCGCTGACGCTTTTCGCTCGCGTCGGCCTCGGTCATGATGTCGATCTGCTTGCCGGTCAATTGGCTGGCCAGACGCACATTCTGGCCGCGCCGCCCGATCGCCAGGCTCAGCTGGTCATCGGGCACCACCACCTCAATCCGGCCCTCTTCCTCGTCGATCACCACCCGCTGCACCGTGGCGGGTTGCAGGGCGTTGACGACAAAGGTTGCGGTGTCCTCGGACCAGGGGATGATGTCGATTTTCTCGCCCTGCATCTCCTGAACCACCGCCTGGACGCGGCTGCCCTTCATGCCGACACACGCCCCGACAGGATCGATGCTGCCGTCATAGCTGATGACGCCAATTTTCGCCCGGCTGCCCGGATCGCGGGCCGCCGCCTTGATCTCGATGATGCCGTCGTAAATTTCCGGCACTTCCTGGGCGAACAATTTTTTCATGAAATCGGGGTGAGCGCGGGACAAGAAAATCTGGGGCCCGCGCACTTCGCGGCGCACCGCCTGAATCAGCGCCCGCACCCGGTCGCCGGTGCGCATCAATTCGCGCGGAATTTGCTGGTCGCGGCGAATCACCCCCTCGGCCCGACCCAGATTGACGACAATATGGCCAAATTCCACCGATTTGACGACGCCGGTAATCACCTCGCCCGCGCGGTCCTTATATTCCTCAAACTGGCGCTCGCGGTCGGCTTCACGGACCTTTTGGAAAATCACCTGCTTGGCCGACTGGGCGTCAATCCGGCCCAGATCGACACCGGGCAGCGGGTCAACGATGAAATCGCCAATTTTGGCGTCGGCCTGCAATTTTTGCCCCGCCGCCAGCGTGACCTGTTTGAAATAATCGTCCACCACCTCGACCACTTCGACCACGCGCCACAGGCGCAGGTCGCCGGTTTGCGGGTCCAGCTTGGCGCGAATATCGTTTTCCGCGCCATAGCGGGCGCGGGCGGCGCGCTGAATCGCATCCTCAATCGCTTCGATCACGATTGCCTTGTCGATCATCTTTTCGCTGGCCACCGCATTGGCAATCGCCAGCAGTTCAACCTTGTTGGCGGAAATGGCAGACACCATCAATCCTGTCCTTCTTCTTCCAGTTCGTCCGCGCCCATAGCGGACAGCGGCACGGTTGCGGCAATTAATTTGTCGGTCAGCACCAGCTTGGCCGATTCGATGGCCGTCAGGGGCAGGTGATAGGGCACCCCGGCGCGGTCGGTCAGCATCACCAGATCGCGCGCCGGCCCCGTCAAGCCGCCCAATTCACCCTGAAACCGCTGCCGCCCGTCAAGCTTGTGCGTGAGGGCGATTTTGGCCTCATGTCCGGCCCAATCCGCAAAATCGGCGGCGCGGGTCAAGGGCCGGTCGATGCCTGGCGACGACACCTCCAGCCGGTAAGCCAGCGGAATCGGGTCGCGGCCCGCTTGCTCCAGCGCGTCAAACACGTCGGAAATTCGGCGCGACAGGGTGGCGCAGTCGTCGATGGTCAATTGCCGCGTCGCGGGATGTTCAGCCATAACCTGCAATGTAGCATCGCTATCCTGGCCAAAAAACGCCACCCGCACCAGCGCCAGCCCCAAGGCCTCAGCCTCGGGCGCGATCAATTGGGTCAGGGCAGCCAGATCGACCAGAGTAAATTCGTTTCGCCCAATCGCAGCCAACCGGTTTTGCCGCCGGGGCCGAAGCCGGGGCGTCTTAACTGGCCAGCCATGTCAAGAATTGTTCGGGCGATAAACCAGTTCCGGGTCAAGCGCAAGCCCGGCCCGCGCCGCCCAGGCGAGGCAGGCCGCATTCATCCCGGCGGCGGCGGCTGTTCCGCATTGGGACAGGCCCGCCATTGCCCAACCATTTGTTGGCAAATTGGGGCATAGGCGGTGGGACTGGCCCGT
This sequence comes from Sphingopyxis sp., assembly GCA_036846445.1. GTDB lineage: Bacteria > Pseudomonadota > Alphaproteobacteria > Sphingomonadales > Sphingomonadaceae > Sphingopyxis. Next base: position 8,604 of record DAIUBZ010000042.1, read on the forward strand.
CCGACCCGAATCGCCGGGCCGTGACAGGCCGCGCTGGGACCGCCGATATGATGACGCCGCCATTCGATCAGCACAGCCAGCCAGCGCCCGGGCCGGCGGCGGCATTTGCGGCCAAGACCGCGCGGTCCCGCCGCCCCGGCGCGCGGTATTGGCTGATCCTGGGCGGGGCAGTCGCCGGGGTGTCCGCAGCGGCACTGATGACGGCACCGGGCAGCCAATTGGCCGCAAAGGTCCGGGCGGCCAGTCCGCTGGCGGCATATAGCGTCACGGTCCCGGTAAACTTCGTGCCGCGCGACCCCGATTTATGGGCGGTGCTGAGCGCCGACGATTTCGCCGCCGCACAGGCGCTTGACCCCAGCCTGCCCGACCCGGCAGCGATCAGTTGGGCCGATGCGGCGGCGGTTCCCGATGTCGACCCGGCCAAATTGCGGCTGGAAACCTTTGTCGGCCCCCCGGCGCGCGCCCTGCCCCTGCGCGGCGTCACCGAATTGGACCGCCAACGGGCGATGTATTGCCTGACCGCAGCAATTTATTACGAAGCCGCCAGCGAAACCGACGATGGCATGCGCGGCGTCGCCCAAACCATCGTCAACCGGGTGCATCACCCCAGCTACCCCAACACGGTGTGCGGGGTGGTGTTTCAGGGGTCCCAGCGCGCCGGGGTGTGCCAATTCACCTTCTCGTGCGATGGGGCGATGGCCCGTGCCCCCAATCGCGCAATCTGGGCGCGGTCCAGCCGGATCGCCGCCGACGCGCTGGCGGGCAAAGTGTTTGCCGGGGTGGGGCTGGCCACTCACTACCACACCCAGGCGATTTGGCCGCGTTGGGGCAAGTCGCTGGTGATGACCAACATTGTCGGCGCGCATATTTTTCACCGCTGGCGGGGGCGCTGGGGGATGCCGGATGCGTTCCGCGCCCCCTATGCCGGGCGCGAGCCGGTGCCGGGGCCATATCTGCCGGTGGCGCAGCAATTGGCGATATTGTCGGGCCGGGCGGTTCAGCCTGTCGATTCTGCGCTTGGCGGGGTGGTTGGCGGAGCGGCAAGCGGGACAGCGGCGTCAATATCCCCGGCGCCGTTGCCGGGGTCAGCGGCAGTTCTGGCCCCTGCGCCAGCCATATCGGGGGCAAATCCGGCGCCGCCGCGCGCCATCGGCACCGCGCCTGCTGCCAGCCCGGCACCAACCGTCTATGCCGACCGCCGCCTCAATCAATCGGGCGAAGTGCGCGATGAGTTTCGTGGCAGCGGCGAATGGCTGAAATAGCGGGTGCAGCGTCAGCGGGATTGAGAGCGCTGGATCTGATTCAATCAGATCCGAACGCGCTCTAATATAGCCCCGGCACCTCGCGCTGTGCCGGGGTCGGCGCGGCGGGCCGCAACATCCGCACATCATCGCTGGTCAGCGCGGTGCGGCCAGTTTGCGGGGCCAGCCCATCCCCGGCAGCAGCAGCGCCAGCCCCCTGAATCGGGTCGCCACAGGGCCGCCCGGCCAGAAAATCAATCGCGCGGCGCAGTGCCGTTTCCTGCGGGTCGCCCAATTGCCGCTCAATATCGTCGGGCGCGGCGCAGGTGGCCTGCATCTTCGGGGCCATGCCCGCAAAATAATCGCCCACCGTCTCGCGATTCCCGGTGGCAAAGGCCACCACCCGCATCCGGTCGTCACACGCCGCCTGGTCAATCGCAATCTGGCCCACCGGCTTGCCAAAGGTGTTGGAGCCGACCAGCGCCACATTCGCCCCGAGATAGGGCAGCATCCCGTTGATCACAAATTCGCTGGCCGATGCCGTCGCGCCGGTGCCGATAAAGGCAATCCGCACCGGGCTGATCGATTGCGGCTGGGGCGCGAAAAATTTGCGGCGGTTGTTGCTCGCTTTTTCAGGCCGGAATGTCGTTTGCGAGAATAATTCGCTGCTGAACCGGTCGCGGCCCAGCAAATCACCCATCAATTCCGCGGTCGAGACCAGCCCGCCGCCATTGTACCGAAAATCGACGACGATGCGGGTAACGCCTGCCTCGCGAAACGTCTGGAACGCCGTCCGCAGCTCGTCATTGGCCGACGAGATAAAGGTGCGCATATTCAAATAGCCATAGCGCTGGCCACCCTCTTCGATGATCTTCACCCCATAGCGGTCGGAAATGGGCGTCAGGCTGAAATCCGCCTTCACCACCGTCACCGTGCTGGTGCCGGCGGCATTGCGAATTTGCAGCACCCGGCTGGTGCCCGCGGTGCTGGGACCAAGCGCGGCATTCACCCCCGCTGACCCCTCGCTGGCCAAGATGCTGGCGACGGAGCGGACATTGGTGGTGGTGGTGCCAATGCCGACAATTTCGGTGCCCCGGTCCAGCCCGGCGGCCAGGCCGGGCGCGCCTTCAAACGCCTCGGTCACGCGCAGCCGCTGCGCGCTGTCAAAGGCAAAGCGCACGCCGAAACCGGCGCTGGACCCGCTGGCGAAAAAGGCATTTTCCTCGGCAATTGACGTTATATAAGTGAAAAACCGGTCTTTGCCGCTGGCCCGGGCCGGGGCAACGAGCGCGTCGATATAATCATCCACATTGCCAAAGCTGGCTGGATTGGTGCTGGTCGCCACTTCGGCGGGATAGAGGAACCATTCGTCGATCACCTGCCGCGCAAAGCTTTGCCGGGCGCTGAGCGAACAGGTACCGGTGGCGGGCGGGGTCGGCGTGGGCGACGGCGTTGGCGCGACCGCAATCGGGCCGCCGCCGCCGCCACCGGTCCCGCCGCCGCCGCAGCCGCTCAAAATCAGTCCACAAATCGCGGTTGCCGTAATCGTTGCGCGCACCTTGAGCCCCTATTTATCTGTCACCGCCGACGGGCAGCGCTGGCTTATTTGTCGCCCGGCGGCGGACGGCGATGTCATCTGCTGCGATACCCAAGTTGAACCGGCGATGAAAGCCCGGCGGTTCAGCCCATTGGCCCGCCCGGCGCAGGCGCATCGCGCGCGGCACCCCGGCCATGAAACCCTTGGGCAACCACATAGGTTTCCGGTGATGCTTTGCGGCTGGCCGGCGGTTTGGCGTGCTTCACGCTGGCGAAATTGGCCTTGAGCGCCGTCAGCATCGCGCGGTCCGCCCCGCCCGCGAACACTTTGGCCACAAATGCGCCGCCCGGGGCCAGCGCCCGAATGGCAAAATCGCT
>DAIUBZ010000043.1:0-11187 GCA_036846445.1 Sphingopyxis sp.
CAAGCGGGTCGTCGAACAGTCGGGGGTCGCACGGCCCGGCCAGCGCGCGGCACAGATCATATTTTGCCGCCGCCTGCGCGGGCGCCAGTGGCGCGGCGGGGCTGCCCAGCGTGTGGGGAATGACGATGTCTTGGGCTGCGCCATCGATGGTGCGGATGGTCAGGCGCTGCGGCGACAAGGCGTTGCCGTCGCCATTGGCGTCATCCACGATCTCGACCAGCGCCGCCAGCTCGGCCAGCAACGGGTCGGCAAAAGTGGCGGGGGTGAAGCGGCGCGGGTCAATCCGCCCGTCGCGCAGCATCAACGCCGCCAGAAACGGCAGGCACAGCCGGGAATAAGCGGGGGTCATGTCGCTGGCAAAGGGCCGCCCGACCAAGCGGCGTACCAGCGGCGGGACATGGGCGGTCAGGCCGACAATCTGCCGCCCGCTGCTGCGCCGTTCGGCCAGCGCCGCCAGCACGGCGTGGCTGGCGCGGCCCGAGGGATAGGGTTTGGTGCTGACCGCGCTGATGTGCCAACGCTGGCCCAGCGCCCGCGTATAGCGCGCCAGATCCAGCGGTTCGATCAGCGCGTCATAGCCAAATGGCCCCTCCAGCACATCGTGCGGCCCGCTCAGCCCAGCGCGGGCGAGATCCACCGCCTGCACCGCCGCCGCCGCCGCCCGCCCAATTTGCAGGGGCAGCGCCACCGATCCCTCGACATGGGCCTGCATCGTCCCGCCCGCAAAACTAAACGCCAGGCCCAGCACATCGGCCATTTGGGCGCGGCCCATCCCCGCCAGCCGGGCGGTGGCCAGCGCGGCCCCGATCACCCCGGCGGTTGCCGGGCGAAAAAAGCGCATTGGCCCGGTCGCCGCCAGCCCCAACCCGCTGGCAATATCCACCCCCACCGCCAGCGCGATCAGAAACGCATCCGCATCACAGCCGCCGCGCGCCCGCGCCGCCGCCAACAGCGCCGCCGTGACCACCGACAGCGCATGGACCACCGCGCCTTCGTGGACTGCATCCCATTCCAGACAGTGAATCGCAAAGCCATCGGCAAATGCCGCATCGGCCCCGGCGGCCCGGACCGCGCCAGCCGCCTCGGTCGCCGCCCCCGCCGCCATCACCGCCAGCGTATCGGTCAGCAGGCGCAGCGCATCGGCGCGCACATCTGGTGCCAGAATGTGCGGGGCGGCGGCAAAGTCCAAAATGGCGGCGCTGTGGTTCATGACAACCAATCGTGCAGCATGGCGGTGATGGCCGGGGCATCATCGCCGGTGAGGGCCAGTTCGACCGCCCGGTCGGCCTCTGATGCGGCCAGCCCGCCCCACGCGGCCAGCATCTGCATTTTGGCGATGATATCAGCCTGCCCCACCGGACGTTCGGGGTCGCCCCGCGTGTCGGTCAGTTCCAGCCCATTCACCCGCGCGCCAAAATGGGCGGGGTAGCGGGCGGTGATATCCGCTGCCTCCGCCACTGTCACCTGCGCCCGCAAACCCGCCAGCGCGGCAATGGCCGCCACGGTGAAGTCCGCCGGGGTCGCGCCGCGCCCATCGGCGATCACCGCGACGCCGTGTTGCAGCGAGAATTTGGCCTCCGCCTCGGTCACTGGATTGGGCCGGTCGCAAAAGGTGATGGCGTCGGCATAGGTTTCGACATGATATGGCGGGGCCAGCCGTCCCGCCGCGCGCAGTTCCAGCGCGCAGTCAATGGCGGGATGGACATGGCGGCACGCGGCCCATGGTTTGAAGCTGACCTGGTGGATCCGCCAATGGTCGGGAAACAGCATTGGCCTCGGTTCGCGGCAAGTGGCGGCATAAAGGCCCTGCGGACCTTCGAGCACATCAAGAGGACCAGTCAGGCCGAACATGGCCAAAGTCTTCGCATCGCTGCCCACCCTCGCCGCATGGGCCACATGCCATTGTTTGCCGCCATTGGGTGAATGCCGGGTTTGCCACAGGCCGCCCGCAACCGATCCGGCCAGCGCCAGCGCATGGGCCATGTCGTCCGTATCGCAAATGCCCGATGCCGCCGCTGCCGCCGCGCCGAACACTCCGGCGGTGGCGGTTGGATGATAATGGCGGTAATGATGGCTGTCGAACGTCGAACCGACCGCAATCATCGCCTCATAGCCGCGCACCGCCGCCACACACGCGTCCTCCAGCCCCGCTGACGCCCACAAAATGCTGGGCCAGACCACTGGCCCGGGGTGCAGCAGCGACCCCCGATGCACATCATCCATCTCCAGCACATTGCCCAGCAGGGCAGCACCAAAAGCGGGATCAGCGCGGCGAAACCGGCAAGCGACCCCATCCCCCCGCGCCCCCGCCACACACGCCAGCCAGTCGAGCAGATGCAACCGCGCCCGCGCCCGGTCATCGGCATTGACCGGGCGCAGCAAATGATGTGCAAGCGTCTCCAGCAAGGTCATGGTCATGGCACCGGGTCCGCCAGCACAGGAGAGGCATTTTGGGGGCAAAGCCGCGCTACAAATTGGTCGCCGACGCGCTGCGCGCCGAAGTGGTGGCCGGGGCGTTTCAGACCGCCAGCTTTCCGACCGAGGGCGAATTGTGCAAGCGGTTCGGCGTGTCGCGCTTTACCGTGCGCGAGGCGCTGCGCGCGCTGCAAACCGATGGGCTGATTGCCCGCAAACGCGGGTCCGGCACGGTCATTCAGCCCGCAGCGGCGCGCGGCGGCGCGCTGCACCAGCCCTTGTCCAACGTCGGCGAAATCCTGCAATATGCCCGCGACACCCGCGCCGAGTTCAGCCTGAGCGGCGATGCGCCGCTGCCCAAGGCGATTGCCGAGCAATTGGACTTGGTCGCGGGCGGCATCTGGACCCGGTTTCGCGGGGTGCGGTCGAGCAGCGGGTCGAGCCAGCCGCTGGCCACCATCGACGCCTATTTGCACGAAAGCCTGCGCGCGATTGCCCCGCTGGTTGATCCCGGTGCCGACACGATTTTCCGGCAATTGGAACGGCTGGCGGGGGTGCGAATCGCCAGCGTCACCCAGGATATTTCCGCCGTCGCCGCCTCGGCCGAGGTGGCCAAGGCGCTGGGCGTGGCCAAACGGTCGCCCTGCCTGTTGATCCTGCGCTGTTTTCGCGATGCCGATGGCCGGATTCTCGAGATTTCCGCCAACCACCACCCCGGCGACCGCTTTGCCTATGCCATGCATATCGAGGTGGAGGGATAGGGCCACCGCGTCAGACGATCCCGGCCCCGCGCAAATCGGCGATTTCAGTTGCCGTCAGGCCGATTTCCGTCAGCAGATCGTCGCTGTCCGCCCCCAGCATCGGCCCGGCCCGGCCCGGCAGCCGTGCCCCATCCACCTGAATCGGGTTGGCCAGCACCTTCAATTCCGGCTCCAGCGGGTGGGCCACGGTCTGGATCATCGCGGTGGTGGCCAACCAGGGATTGTCCAGCGCCTGGTCCAGCCGGTTCACCGGCGCGACCGGCACATGGCCCGCCAGCAGCGCCTGCCAATGCGCCATCGGCTGGGCGCTGAAAATCGCATCCAGCGCGTCGGTCAGCGCGCCGCGATGGGCCAGCCGGTCCGCGTTGGTGGCAAAGCGCGGGTCAGCGGCCAGATCAGGCCGCGCCAGCCGCTCGCACAAAATGTCCCAGAATTTGGGCAATTGGCACATCACGAACATCCAGCCATCGGCGGCGCGGACCATCTGGCTGGGAGTGGCGGTCGGATGGGCGCTGCGCGGGGTGCGCTCTGTCACCGCGCCGCGATTGAGATACCACAGCGCGGGATAGCTGGTCTGGTGGACCGCCGCCGACAGCAGGTCGACATCAATGTCGCGCCCCTGCCCCGACCGCTGGGCATCGACCAGCGCAGCGAGCAGGCCGACCGCCATCTGGGTGCCGGTCATGAAATCGACCATCGACAGGCCGAACCGCTGGGGCGGGCCATCGGGATCGCCGGTCAGCGCGCAAAACCCCGCCTCTGCCTGCATCAAATAGTCATAGCCGGGCCAGCGCGACCGCGCATTGCCCCGGCCATAAGCCGACAGATGGGCGCAGACGATCGCCGGGTTCAGCGCGCCAAGCTGGCCATAGGTCAGCCCCAGCCGGTCCGGCAGATCGCCGCGCAGATTATTGGCCATGGCGTGCGCGGTCGGCACCAATTTGTGCAGCACCGCCCGGCCCGCCGCCTGGGTCAGATCGAGGGTCAGCGAGCGTTTGTTCAGGTTGAAGGCATGAAAATAGACGCTTTCCCCCGGCCCCAGAAAATGCGGCCCAACCATGCGGGCGGTGTCGCCGCCGCCGCCCGGGGTGCCCGCCGCATCGGTTTTGTGCGGCGGTTCAATCTTGATAACCTCTGCGCCCAATTGCGCCAGAAACTGGGTGCCATATGGCCCAGCGCCATATTGTTCGGCGCTGAGGATCCGAAATCCGGCGAGCGGCAGGGCGCGGGTCACGCGAGCCGCCTCACGCTGGATTCCGCTTCACCCATTGTTTGGAAATGATCATCCGCTGCATCTCGTTGGTGCCCTCGCCAATGCACATGAGCAGCGAATCGCGGTAATAGCGCTCAATCTCATATTCCTTGGAATAGCTGTAACCGCCATAAATCCGCATCGCGTCCTGGCTGTTGGCCACGGCGGCCTCTGAGGCATAATATTTTGCCATCCCCGCCTCCATGTCGCACCGCTCGCCCCGGTCATAGGCCTCGGCGGCGTCAAAGGTGAGCAGCCGGGCGGCGCGGGCGCGGGTGACCATCTCGCCCAGCATCAGCTGAATCGCCTGATGGTCAGCAATCGGCTTGCCCATCGTCTGGCGGAGCTGGGCATATTCGGTGGCCAGCCGCAGCGAGCCTTCCGCCAAGCCAACCCCGCGCGCCGCGACATTGATCCGGCCCAGTTCCAGCCCGCCGGTCGCCTGAAAAAACCCCTGCCCCTCGGTCCCGCCGATCAGATTGGCGGCGGGCAGGCGGTAATTGTCGAACACCAGTTCGGCGCTGTCGATGCCCTTATAGCCCAATTTGTCGAACTTTTTGCCGGTGCTGAACCCCGCCCCCTTGGGCGCAATGAACAGGCTCATTCCCTTGTAGCGCGGCTCGGCCGCCGGGTTGGTTTTGACCAACAGGGCAAAGCAACTGCCGTTGATGCCGTTGGAAATCCAGGTTTTGGTGCCGTTGATGACATAATCGTCGCCGTCGCGGATCGCGGTGGTGCGAATGGCCTGAAGATCGGTGCCGGCATTGGGCTCGGTCAGCGCCAGCCCGCCGCGAATTTCGCCAGTGGCAAATTTGGGGAGCCATTTTGCCCGCTGTTCCGGGGTGCCGAACCGTTCCACCGCCAGCGCCATGATCAGGTGGGAGTTGAAAATCCCGGTGATCGCCATCCAGTAACTGGAGATCAGCGCGACAATTTTGGCATAGGTGGTGGCGGGCAGGCCCAGCCCGCCATATTGCTGGCCGATCGTTGCGCCAAACAGGCCCATTTCGGCCATTTGCGCCACCAATTCCTCTGGCCAGATGTCGCCATGGTCGTGGCGCATCACCACCGGGCGCACCTCTTTGTCCACCCATTTCTGGATGGCGTCCAGCAGCGCCGCCTCCTCATCGGCGTCCATCGCCGGGCGGGTCAGATCAAATGCGGTCGCCATCCTTGCTCTCCTTGGGTCCTCAATCATCAATCGGGCCGTGGCCCCGTTTCCACACCAATACCGTGCGCTGATAATGGCTCACCACTGTGCCATGCTGATTTTTGCCCACGGTTTTGAAGGTGACAATTCCCTGGTCCGGGCGGCTCTTGCTCTCGCGCAGCGCCAGCACCTCGCTCTCGGCATAAAGCGTGTCGCCCACGAACAGGGGCGCGGTCATCCGCACCTCGTCCCAGCCCAGATTGGCAATCGCCTTGCCGCTGGTGTCCGACACGCTCATCCCGGTCATCAGCGCGATGGTCAGCGGGCTGACCACCAGCGGTTTGCCAAATTCGGTCTTTTCCGAAAAATGATAATCGAAATGCGCCGGGTGGGTGTTCATCGTGAGCAGGGTGAACCACACATTGTCGGCATCGGTGATGGTGCGGCCCGGGCGGTGCTCATAAATATGGCCGACGACAAAATCCTCGAAAAAACGCCCCTGCACCTCACGGAACCGCCCCGGTGCCACCTCGATCACCCCGTCACGCATCTGCCTGTTCTCCCTTGCCACGGCCATGGGCCAGCAGCGCCCGATACCGCGCGATCAGCGGTGCCTCAAGCATCCGGCCGTTGTGCCGCACCGCCCCGCCGCCCGCCGCCGCAAAGGCAGCCAGCGCCGCCTCAGCTTCCGCCACCTCGGCGGCGCTGGGCCGAAAGGCGCGGTGAATCGCCGCAATCTGACTGGGGTGAATCGCCGCCTTGGCGGCAAAGCCCAGTGTGCGCGCCGCCGCACATTCGCGGGCCAGCCCATCGCCATCGTCCAAATGGATGAAGGGCACGTCAATCGCCCCCTTGCCCGCGCCCGCCGCCGCCATCACGATCTGCGCCCGGGCAGCCGCCAGCGGCTCCCACGCCAGCGCCGTGCCCAGTTGCGCGGCAAAATCGCCGCCGCCGAACATCAGCATCGCGGCGGCCGGGTCGGCGGCAATCGCATCGGCGGCGCGCAGCCCGGCCACGGTTTCAATCAGCGGCACCAGCCGGATGGCCGGATCCGCCAACACCCCGGCCAAAAGCCGCAATTCCACCGGGCTTTCCACCATCGGCACCAACAGCAGCGGCGGGCGCGCGCCGCAGACCCCGATCACATCGGCCAGCGCCAGCACATCGGCAAGCCCCGCCCGCGTCATCACCCCGTTGATCCGCAGCGCCAGCCGCGCATCGGCCAGATCGGCAATGGCCGCCAGCGCGGCGGCCCGCGCACCGGCCTTGTCCGCCGCCGGGACCGCATCCTCCATGTCAATGCACACAATATCCGCGCCGCTGGCCAGCGCCTTGGCAAAGCGGTCGGGCCGGGTGCCCGGCACAAACAATATGGACTGGATGGCGACCGTCATTTTGCTTCCCTATCAGCCCGCCGATAATTTGTCCGGACAAATTTTAAGTCAAGCCGCTTTTTCTGACGGCCAGCCTAAACCAGCGGCTTCACCACCCCCAGCCAGCCAGTGACCAGCAACAGGCCATATACGCACCAGACCCAGCGGCGGGTGCGATTCATCGTCGCCAGCAGCGGAATTTCGGTGGCGTCGCTCGACCCTTCGCCAATCAGCCGCATCAATTGCGGGCCAACCGGCTTGAAGCTGCGGTCAATCATGATCGCGGCGACAAAAATCAGCCCGAACCCCAGCGCTTTGAGCGCCAGCCACGGCTGGGCAATCGGCGCGCCGCCCGCCAGCGACGCCGCCCCAAGCGCCAGATAGGCCGCCGCCAGCCCCCAGCGCAGCCAGCCTTCCCAGCGCCGGTTGCGGGCGGCGCGCGGGGTCATGTCATGGGCGTGGGCGTCCAGCACCAGCCACAGCCAAAATGCCCCCACCACCCAGCTTGCCGCGACCAGCGGCGGCCACACCGGCCACCAATCGCCCACCAGCGACACGGTCAGCGACACCGGCACCATCAACGCCCATGCCGCGCGCGGGGCCAGATCGACAATCACCAACAATTTCAGCAGCGCCAGCCGCTGGTCGAGCGAATAGACGCTGCGCTTGCGAAAATGCTGGCCGAGCACAAACACGCCAATGTCACCGCCCAGCCAGGCGACAAACAGCAAGACATGAACAAACACCAGCGTAGGATAAAACAGGTCCATCATTGCGTCCGCCTCCGCTGCCCCGACAATATCATGCTTGACAAACCTCTCTATCGCGCGAAACTTGTCCGGACAAATTAAAAGTCGGCGGCCCCCGGTTTTTGGTGTGCGGGGTCAATCGGGAAAGAAGTCAGGCGGAACAGCGGCACGATCGGTGCCAGCATCTTTTGAGCGATAGGGAGATTGCGCGATGACCAAACGGCTGCTGATCTTGACCGCCACCGCTTTGGTGACAGCCCCTCCGGCGCTGGCCCAAACCGGCACCGAAGCGAGTGCGGCCGAGCGCCCGACCGGGGTGCAGGATATCGTCGTCACCGCCCAGCGCCGCAGTGAAAGCGCGCAGGATGTGCCAATTGCCATCACTGCCTTTTCCGCCGACCAACTGGCGGCACAGGGCATCACCAACACGCTGGAATTGGGAAATTTTGTTCCCAATCTGGTGTCGCTGAACAACACCGGGCTAGGGTCGGCCAATGCCTATTATTTGCGCGGGCTGGGCAATACCGAGACGATTGCAACCTTTGATCCGCCGGTCGGCACCTATGTCGATGATATTTATCTCTCGCGGCAAAATGCCAATAATCTGTCGTTTCTGGACGTGGAGCGCATCGAGGTGCTGCGCGGGCCGCAGGGCACGCTGTTTGGCCGCAACACCACCGGCGGCGCGATCAACATCATCATGCGCGATCCTGGCGATAGGGTCGGCGGCTATGCCGAGGTCGGCGCGGGCCGCTATGGCCGCCTGTTCGCGCGCGGCTCGATTGACCTGCCGCTGGCGGACGGGGTCGCGGTCAAACTGTCCGGTTTTGGCGACCACAGCGACGGTTACACCCAAAACACCACCACGGGCGAGACGATCAACGACCAGGACGGCTGGGGCGGGCGGATCGGGGTCAAGGCCGAGCTCGGCAATTTCACCTGGCGCGGCAGCTATGCCCGGCTGGTGGCGAACGGCGAAAATATCCTGAACTTCGACTGCGATCCGCGCGCCCCGACCAATTGCGCGGGCCGTTTTGCCACCACCGGGCTGGTGAAGGGGCGGCGGCTGGCGCAAAGCGCCTTTGCCCCGCTGGCCATCACCGGGCGCAAGGCCAATTATGGCCAGGGCAATTATACCACCACCGACCTGTTCACCTCGAATCTGGGCATTGATGTCGGCGAGGATGTGACGGTCAATTTCATCACCGGCTATGTCAATTTGCGGCAGGAATTTGCCATCGACTTTTTCGACGGCCGGGGCGGGCCAAGCATCACCACCCCGGTGCCGCCGGTGCGCGGCTATACCCGGGGCGGCTTTGTTATCGTCAATGACGGCAGCCACAAGCAATTCACCCAGGAGATCAAGGTGAACGCCAGTCTGGGCGATGGGCTGGTCGATCTGGTCGCCGGGGTCTATTATTTGAACGAGCGGAACGTGACCGATTTCGCCGACATCTTCAGCCTGTCGGCGGCGACCGCGCTGTTGCTGGCCGACCGGACGATCCGCAACAATACGACCGCATGGGCCGGATATGCCCAGGCCGATCTGAACATCACCGACCAGATCACCCTGACCGCTGGCCTTCGCTATACCGACGAGCAGAAGACGTTCGCAATTTCCGACAATCGGGCGCTGTGCGCGGCGACGCCCCTGCCCGCCACCTGCCTCGACAACCGCAATTTGATCGCCACCAATGGCCGGGCCATTCCGGGCAGCCAGACCAGCCGCATCTGGACGCCGCGCTTCGCGATCAATTTTGCCCCCAATTCCGATATTTTGCTGTTCATCTCGGCGACCAAGGGGTTCAAGTCCGGCGGGTGGAATGCGCGCGGCACGGCGGCCAGCGAATTGCTGCCGTTCGGGCCAGAGACGGTGTGGAGTTATGAGGCGGGGGTGAAGGCCGATTTGTTTGACCGGCTGCTCCGCGCCAATCTGACGCTGTATCATCAGGACACGGCGGCGCTGCAAACCCCGTCGGCCTTTACCCGGCTGAATGGCTCAATTGCCTTTCTGGTTCGCAATTTTGCCGATTACCGCAACCAGGGGGCCGAGCTGGAATTGACGCTGGCCCCGGCGGCGGGAGTGAATATTTTTGCCAATATCGGCTATCAGAACGATGCCTATCGGCTGGACCCGGCGGCCCCGGCCAGCGACATTTACGGCGTGGCGTCGGTGGCGTCGCAGGCGGCGGCGTGCCGCGCTGCCATTGCGGCGGGCAATGTGCCCGGCGGCCCTGGCACTGCCGCCTGTGCCAGCGGGATCGTCACCGCCACCGGCGCCATCGCGACCCCGGTGCGAACTCCGGACTGGTCGCTGGCCTTTGGCGGCAGCTACCGCGCGGATGTCAGCAACGGCTGGGCGCTGGTGCCGTCGGTCAGCGCCAGCTACCGCTCCGCATCCGAGGTCCAGACCAGCAATTTGACCATCCGCAGCGGCGCAGCAACCGGGACGAATGGCAGCTTTGCTGCAAATTTGCTGACCGGAAACCCAATCGCGGGATCGTTCAGCCAGGCCCACTGGCTGGTGAATGCCGGGTTGGCGCTGAAGGGTCCGGACGACCGCTTCACCCTGTCGCTGGAATGCGCCAATTGCTTTGACCAGGCGGTCATCCAATCGTCGCTGTCCAATTACAGCTACCTCAATATGCCGATGACCTGGACCATCCGGGCGCGGCAGCAATTTTAAGACGTGGGCGGGCCATGGCTGGCAATCTGGCCGGAGCGCTGCGATAAGCAATCGGCACTGAAGCGGCAAGGAAACAGCAGACCATGACAACATCCATCGCCCCACCGGCGCGGCCCGGCGAGTTTGCGCTGGGGTGGAAGGTGTTGCTGGCGGCGCTGCTGGGGGTGGCGTGCGGGGCGTCGCCGATTCCGTTCAACGTCATCGGTTTTACCGTCGAGCCGATGATCGCCGAATTTGGCTGGACCCGGGTGCAAATCCTCACCCCCATCACGATTTTCGGGGTGATTGCCGCGCTGCTGGCCCCGGCCTTTGGCGCGATGGCCGACCGGTTCGGGGTGCGGCCGGTGGCGCTGTGGTCGCTCTTTGCCTTTGGCCTGGCTTTTGCCGCGTTGTCACTGACCCCGGCCAGCGACAATCCCCGCGCGCTGACGATATATTATGGCCTGTGGGTCGTGGTCGGGCTGGTGGGCATTGGCTCCACCCCGGTGACATGGAGCCGGGCGATCAACCTGTGGTTTTTTCAGCACCGGGGGCTGGCGCTGGGCATTTTGCTGATGGGCACCAGCCTGGCGGCCATGGTGGTGCCGAAAATTGCAGTATGGGCGATCGAGGCGCACGGGTGGCGCACCATGTATCTGGTGACGGCCGTGCTGCCGCTGGCCATTGCCCTGCCGCTGGGTTTCTGGCTGTTTCGTGAACCCCGCCCGGACGAGCGCCCGGCGGCGATCAGCGCCGGGGATGGCCGCCTGACGGGGGTGCGGCTCGGCGCGGCGCTGGCGGATGTTCGGTTCTGGCTGATCT
>DAIUBZ010000044.1:0-11086 GCA_036846445.1 Sphingopyxis sp.
GGATATGCGCCGCGCTGACCTCGCGCCCATCGGCCAGCCGCACCCGGTTCGGCCCCGCGACAACCGCGCGCTGGGCAAAGCTGGTGACATGGTTGTTCGCCAGCGTATCGCCATACAGCCCCTCCAGCCGCGCGACTTCGGCAGCGACATTGGCGCGCAGCGTCGGCCAATCCAGCCGCGCCCCGGTCACTTGCCAGCCATAACGCTGGGCGGCGGCCAGATCGGCGGCAAAATTGGCCGCGTAAACCAACAGCTTTTTCGGCACACAGCCCCGAATCACACAGGTGCCACCAAAGCGAAACTCCTCGGCAATCGCGACCTTTGCCCCGTGCCCGGCGGCAATCCGCGCCGCCCGCACCCCGCCGGAGCCTGCGCCGATGACGAAGAAATCAAAATCAAACCCGCTCACCACTCGCTCCTGCTCTGAGGCCAATTGCGGCAGCCATGCACCGGGCCGCAGCGACTGGCCAACAAAGTTTCAGTGTCAGTGTGATGCAATGGCTTCATCAGCCGTCGGTTGCCGCGCCATCGAGCGCCGCTGCCAGGAGCGCCTCGGTGGCCGGGTCAAAATCGGCCTCGCCGCCCTCCATCGCCAACGCCATCTGCTTGCCCAGCTCGACGCCAAATTGGTCGAACGGGTTGATGCCCAGCAGCACGGCATTGGCAAAGGTGCGATGCTCGTAAAATGCCAGCAGCGCGCCCAGCGCGTGCGGCGTCACATTGTCCAACAGGATCGTGGTGGATGGCCGGTTGCCGGAATAGGCCCGGGCGGGGTCGGCATGGGCCCGCCCCTGCATCAGCGCCGCCCCTTGCGCGATGCAATTCAGCACCAGCGCCTCGTGGTGGGCGGGGTCCAGTCCGCTGTCGCTGTGGCGGGCGACCAGAAACTCCACCGGGACCAGCTGGCTGCCCTGGTGCAGCAATTGAAACACCGCATGCTGGGCGTCGGTCCCCACCCCGCCCCAGGTGATCGGCGCGGTGGGATGGGTGATCGCGGCGCCCGCCACATTGGCGGATTTGCCGTTCGATTCCATCTCCAACTGTTGCAAATAGGCCGGAACCAGCCGCAGCCGCTCGTCATAAGCGAACACCGCCCGGCTTTGTGCGCCCAGCCGCCCGGCGTAAATCTGGTCGATACAGGCGGCGAGCAGCGGCAGATTTGCCGCCCCCTCGCTCAGCCGGAAGTGGCGGTCCATCGCCGCCGCCCCGTCCAGCAATTCGGCAAAACCCGCCCAGCCCAGCGCCAGCGCCGCCGGAAAACCAATTGACGACCATAGCGAATAGCGCCCGCCCACGGTCTCGGCAAAGGGCAGCACCCGGGTTTCATCGACGCCCCACGCCACCGCCTTGTCGGGTGCGGCGGTCAGTGCGACGATGCGGCCATAAGGATCGGCCACGCCGCCCTCGCTCAGCCAGCGGATGGCGCTGGCGGCGTTCAGCAGGGTTTCGGCGGTGGTAAAGGTTTTGGACGCCACCGCCACCAAAGTGGTCGCCGGGTCGAACCGCTCAAACACCTCGCGCAGCGCGGCACCATCGACATTGGACACCACCGCGACGTCATAACGCCCGCTGCCCCGCGCCAATGCGTCGATCAGCAATTGCGGACCCAGCGCCGACCCGCCAATGCCAATGTGCAGCACATGGCGAATGTCGCCAAAGGCCCCGGCATCCACCGCATCAATCAATTGCCGCATCCGGCTGTGCGCGGCGCGCGCAGTTTGCACCGCGCCGTCTGGGCCTTCGCCGCGTTCGGCAATATGGGTTGCGGCCCGACCCTCGGTGATATTGGTGACCTCCCCTGCCCACAATGCCGCCCGGCGACCGGCAAAATCCTGCGCCGCCGCAAAGCCCAGCAGCGCCGCCAGCGCCGCGTCATCGGCGTGGGTTTTGGCAAAATCAAAGCGGATGCCCGCCACCTCGCGCACCAGCAGCGCCAACCGGTCATCGCCCCCCGCCGCCACCAATTCAGTGAGCCGCCGGGGCTGCCAACCCGTCAATATATTGGCAGCATGGGCGGCGGGTTGGTCGGTCATGGGCGCAGGCTCCTGTCAGCGGCGGCGGGCGGGATGACCGCTGTGCCCGGCCTATAGCCACCGGCCGGGGGACATGCCAGCCCCGGCGGCGACGGCACGTCATTTGGCGATATTTGCTTGACGCCGCCCGCCCATCCCCGCCAAGCGTTCGGCCATGACTGAGCCGAACCAGACCGCCGCTGATGCAGGCGCGCCGCCCGCGTCCGCGCTGGACGCTAACGCAACCCATCCCGCCGCCGAACCGCGCCAACTCAGCTTCCGCGAGGAACTGATCGACAATATCCGCTTTCTGGGCATTTTGCTGGTGTGCGTGATTGTGTTTCGCAGCTTTTTCCTGACGATGTTCAACATCCCGTCGGAATCGATGCAGCCCCGGCTGCTGATCGGCGATTATCTGCTCGTGAACAAAATGGCCTATGGCTATTCCCGCCACAGCCTGCCGTTCAGCGCGCCGCTGATCCCCGGCCAGATTTTTGCCGCATTGCCAGAGCGCGGCGATGTTGCCGTGTTCAAGGCCCCGCCGGGCGACCGCGCCGATTATATCAAGCGGGTCATCGGCCTGCCCGGCGATATGGTCGAGGTGCGCGGCGGCATATTGTGGTTGAACGGTGCCCCGGTGCCGCGCCGGGCGGTGGCGGATCTGGTGATCCCGGTCACCGCCAATATGGACGCCGCTGCGGGTCAGACTGGCGAACATCCCTGCTATCGCCCGGATTTCGAGGAAACCGGTGACGATGGCCGCCGCTATTGCCGCTATCCCCAGTTCCGCGAGACGCTGCCGAACGGCAAATCCTATGCTGTGCTCGATCTGGTGCGCGGACAGGCAGATGATTTCGCGCCGGTCATGGTGCCCGACGGCCATGTGTTCATGATGGGCGACAACCGGGACCGCAGCGCCGACAGCCGCTTTCCGGCAGTCGAAGGCTATGGTATCGGCATGGTGCCGGTCGAAAATCTGATGGGCCGGGCGCTGGTGTCGATGTTCTATACCGACGGGTCGGCAAGCTGGGTGAACCCGATCAGTTGGTTTACCGCCGCCCGGTTCGAGCGGGTGGGGCAAGGTTTCTGACCGTTCGGGACCATCTTGCCCGGCTTGCGGATGTGCTGGGCCACCGGCCCCGGGATGCCGGCTTATTTGCCAGGGCGCTGACGCATGGCAGCCTTGGGGGCAGCCTTGGGGGCAGCCATGTGGCGGGCAGCCACCCGGCGGGCGGCGATTATCAACGGCTGGAGTTTCTGGGTGACCGGGTGCTGGGCCTGACCATCGCGGCGGAATTGTTCGCGCGCTACCCGGCGGCGGACGAGGGCGAGCTGGCATCACGGTTCAACGCGCTGGTCGCGGGCGAGACCTGTGCGCTGATCGCCCGGCGGCTGGGCCTGCCGGACCTTGTGCAACTGGGACCGCAGGCCATCAGCGACGGCACCCGCACCAGCACCAATTTGGCCGCCGACGTGATGGAGGCCGTGATCGGCGCGCTGTTTCTGGACGGCGGCATCGAACCGGCGCGCGCCTTCGTCCTGCGCCAATGGGCACCGCTGCTGAGCGGCCAGGTCGCCGCGCCCAAACATCCCAAGGCGGCGCTGCAGGAATGGGCGTCCGCCGCTGGCCGCCGCGTGCCGCATTATGATCTCATCAGCCGCAGCGGCCCCGACCATGCCCCCAAATTCACCGTGGCGGTCAGCATCGGCAAAATCGGCCCAGTCACCGCCGATGGGACCAGCAAACAGGCCGCCGAAACCCATGCCGCCACCGCCATGGTGGCGCAATTGATTGAACAGGGACTGATGAAATGACCCACCATTGCGGCTTTGTCGCGGTTGTCGGCGCGCCCAATGCGGGCAAATCCACGCTGGTCAACGCGCTGGTCGGCCAAAAAGTCGCGATTGTCAGCCCAAAGGCGCAAACCACCCGCACCCGGCTGATGGGGGTGGCGATGCTGGATGACACCCAGATTGTCCTGATCGATACGCCCGGCATTTTCGCCCCGACCCGGCGGCTGGACCGGGCGATGGTCGCCGCCGCGTGGGGCAGTATTGCCAGTGCGGAGGCGATTGTGCTGGTGGTCGACGCGATGGCGCGCAGCGATGGGCGGCTGGACCGCATCCTTGACGGGCTGGCGAACCGCAGCGAGCCGATCATATTGGTGCTCAACAAGGTCGATGTCGCCAACAAGGAAAAATTGCTGAAACTGGCCGACGAATTGAATGGCCGGGCCAAATTTGCCGAAATATTCTTCATCAGCGCCCAGACCGGCGACGGGGTGCCGGAGCTGAAGGCGCATCTGGCCAGCCGGATGCCCGCCGGGGTGTGGCATTATCCCGAGGACGAGGCGTCAAGTGCGCCAGAACGGATGCTGGCCGCCGAAATCACCCGCGAACAATTGTTCCGCCAATTGCACGAGGAATTGCCCTATCAATCCACGGTCGAGACCGAATTGTTCAAAACCCGGCCCGACGGCAGCGCGGAAATCCACCAGCAGATTTTGGTGGCGCGCGACAACCAGCGCGCGATTGTGCTGGGCAAGGGCGGCAGCCGGATCAAGGAAATCGGCGCAAAATCCCGCGCCGAACTGGCCGAAATGATGGGCCGCAAAGTCCATCTGTTCCTGCACGTCAAGGTCAAGGCCAATTGGGACGAGGACCGGGGCGTTTACCGCGACATGGGGCTGGACTGGGTGGACTGACGGCCAGTCCGCCGATCAGGTCGCGGCGGCAGGCTTTTTCGCAGCAGGCTTCTTTTTGGCAGCAGGCTTTTTTGCCACTGCTTTCTTGGCCGCTGGCTTTTTCGCTGCTGGTTTGCCTGGGGCCTTTTTCTTGCCCTTCGCGGGTGCCTTGGCGGCGCGCTCGGTAATCAGCTCAATCGCCTGTTCCAGCGTCAGATCGGCGGGCGCGATGGTCTTGGGAAGGGTCGCATTGGTGGTGCCGTCGGTGACATAGGGACCAAAGCGGCCCTCCATCAGTTTCATTTCGCCGCCGCTGACCGGGTGGGGACCAAATGTGTTCAGCGGGGCCGCTGCTGCGCCGCGTCCGCGCCCACCGCCGGCTGCGGCCTCGGCAATGCGGACCACGGCAGCGTTCATGCCGATATCGAACACCTCGGTCGCGCTCGTCAATTTGGCGTATTTTCCGCTGTGCAGCAAATAGGGACCATAGCGGCCCAGCCCAGCCAATATCAGCTCGCCGCTGTCGGGATGCACCCCCACTTCACGCGGCAGCGCCAGCAATTTCAGTGCAGTTTCCAGCCCGAACTCATCACCCAGCAGCTCCTTGGGCAGCGACACCCGCTTGGCCTCTTTGCCCTCGCCCATCTCGACATAAGGACCAAAGCGCCCGGATTTGCGGCTGACCTCCTGCCCGGTTTCCGGGTCCACCCCCAGCATCTGTGGCCCGTCATCATCCTCCGCCGTGCCGCCCTGGCCGAATTTGCGGGTATATTTGCATGTCGGATAGTTGGAGCAAGCGACAAAGGCGCCAAACCGCCCGCCGCGCAGCGACAGGCTGCCGATCCCGCATTTGGGGCACAGGCGCGGATCGCTGCCATCGCCTTTGTCCGGGAACAGATAGGGGCCAAGAAATTCGTCCAGCGCGGCGGTGATCTCGCTCGGCTGCTGCTCCATCACCTCGCCGGTGCGGGGTTTGAAATCGCGCCAAAACGCCTCCAGCACCGCCTGCCACTCGGCCCGCCCGCCGGACACGTCATCCAGTTGCTCCTCCAGCCCGGCGGTAAAGCCATATTCGACATAGCGGCCGAAAAACCGCTCCAAAAAGGCGGTGAGCAGCCGCCCGCTGTCCTCGGCAAAAAAGCGGTTTTTCTCAATCCGCACATAGGCCCGGTCGGTCAGCACCTGCAAAATCGCGGCATAGGTGGACGGGCGGCCAATCCCCAATTCCTCCATTTTCTTCACCAGGCTGGCCTCGGAATAGCGCGGCGGCGGCTGGGTCTCATGGCCCTCCACCTCCACCCCGGTGCGCGCCGGGCTGTCGCCCGCCTTCATTGCGGGCAACAGGCGGCTGTCATCGTCATCGCCCGATTTGCTGTCGTCGCGGCCTTCTTCATAGAGCGCCAGAAAGCCGGGAAACTTCACCACCTGTCCGGTGGCGCGCAGCATCGTCTGGCCAGTGCCGTCCTCCAATTCCACCCCGGTGCGCTCCAGCCGCGCCGCCGCCATCTGGCTGGCCAGCGCGCGTTTCCAGATCAGTTCATACAGGCGGCCATGGTCGCCGCTGCCCGCGCGGTCGCGGGAGAAATCGGTGGGGCGGATCGCCTCATGCGCTTCCTGCGCATTTTTCGCCTTGGTTTGATAGATGCGCGGCTGATCGGGGACATAGCCGCCGTCATAGCGCTCGGTGACGGCGCGGCGGGCGGCAGCGATGGCGCTGGGGTCCATCTGGACCCCGTCGGTGCGCATATAGGTGATGGCGCCATCCTCATACAGCCCCTGTGCCACCCGCATGGTGTGGCTGGCGGAAAAGCCGAGCTTGCGCGCCGCTTCCTGTTGCAGGGTGGAGGTGGTGAAGGGCGGCGGCGGATTGCGGGTCAGCGGCTTGGTCTCGACCGACGCCACCGTGAAGCGCCCGGCCAGCACGTCCGCCTCGGCGGCCCGTGCGTCCGCCTCGCTCGTGATGCTCAGCCGCTCGATCTTCGCGCCGCGCCACCGCACCAGCCGCGCCCGAAACGGGGTGCCGCCCTGTTCAAACAGGCCAGTGACCGACCAATAGGCCAGCGGGACAAACGCCTCAATTTCCCGTTCGCGCTCGACAATCATCCGCAGCGTCACCGATTGCACGCGCCCCGCCGATTTTGCCCCCGGCAATTTGCGCCACAGCACCGGCGACAAAGTAAAACCGACCAGATAGTCGAGCGCTCGGCGGGCCCGATAGGCGTCGATCAAATCTTCATCCAGCCCGCGCGGCGCGGCCATCGCCGCCAGCACGGCTGGCTTGGTAATGGCATTGAACGTCACCCGGCGGACATCGCCCGGCAGCGCCTTTTGCTGGCGCAGCATTTCCTGAACATGCCAGCTGATCGCCTCGCCCTCACGGTCAGGGTCGGTCGCCAGGATCAGGCCATCGGCGCGCTTCGCAGCGGCGGCGATTTCGCGCATCCGCTTCGCCTTGTCGGGATAGGCCTGCCAATCCATCGCAAAGCCGTCATCGGGCCGCACCGAACCATCTTTGGGCGGCAGGTCGCGGACATGGCCATAGGAGGCCAGGACCTCAAACCCCTTGCCCAGATATTTCTCGATCGTCTTGGCCTTGGCCGGGGATTCCACGATAACCAATTGCATAACAGCGGCGATTCCTGACGGCGCACAGGCGCGCCTTGGTGGGGTTTGCTCGCGCGACGCTGGCCAGCAACCTGGGGTTTCGTCAAGTGTTCAATGCAGTGGTGGGGGCAAAACTGCCTAACCCTGCTGGTTCCAATCCGGGGGGAGGCGGCATTTTCCCGCGTCATAATCGCCGACAGTGCGGATGATTTCCTGCTCGGCTGGCTCCACCCGCCGCCCGCTCAATTGCGCGTCAATCACCCGCCGCACCAGCGCATCCAGCCGGGTGACATGATAGCAGGCCACCGCTGGCGGGGCGTGCGGATTGCCGATCCCGCTGTCGTCGGTCAGGAACAAATAACGCGCCTGGGTGGCGGCGGCCATCGCCCGCATCACATGCTCCGCTGCCTCGCCCACGCCCGAGCCAGCGATGCTGTTGATATGGATATTCCGCGCCCGCGCCGCCTCTGCCGCCGACCAGGTGCGGCGAAAATTGCGGTCATGCGGCGGCGCATCGGCCAGCAGGAACAGCGATTTGACCGCATCTGGCCGCCAATTCTGGTCAATTGCCCGAATCAGCCCCTGATCCAGCGCTTCAGGATAATCGCCGCCGCCGCCCGCACCTTGGGCTGCCAGCAGCTGTTGCCCGCCATCCAGATCGGGGCTCAGCTTGCGGGTCAACGTAACATAATCATCGCCCTCGTCGCGGTAAAAGACCAGTCCCAGCCGGACATCCAATTGGCCATGCCGCCGCCGCACCCCGTCGATGATCGCGCCCAGTTCGGCCTGAAGATAGCGGAGTTCATCGCCCATGCTGCCGGTGGTATCGACCACGAACATCAAATCCAGCTTGGCCGGACGGGCCGCGGCGGCGCTGGCGGTCAGGCCGATCACCTGGCCCCCCGGGGCGCGGGTGACCATCACCGCGCGCGGCGGGGCGATGGTGCGCCCGGCCAGACTCGCCGACACGGCCACGCGCGGGCTGAGCCGGTCGAGGCCGGGGAAAAACACCGCCCGCCCATCGGCCTTGGTCAGCAACGACAGCCGATTGCCATCGCTGCACGTCACCACCACCCGGGCAAAGGCCATCGGCTGGCCGCCCGCATCCTTCACCTCGACGGTCAGCATCCGTTCGCTGTCCACCCGGGGCATCGCCGGGATCCGCTGGTCCGCGTTGATGCGCTGGACATAGGCGGCATATAGTTCCGGATTCAGCAAATCATCATGTTCGCCAGCGGTCAACAACCCGGCGCGGGGGGCCGGGCCGGGCGGCGGCCCCGGGCGGGGCACAATTGCTGGCCCGCCGCGATCAGGCCGGACGCCCGCCAGCGGCGGTGTGCGGGGCGAGGTTGGTCCGCCGACCCGCGAACCGGTGACGATGACCGCCGCCCCTTCGCTGGCGGCTGGCGGGGCCATGACCGGCGGGGCCATGACCGGCGGCGGCGGCGGTGGCGGCGGCGCGGCCATCACCGGCGCGCTGCTGATCACATCGCGCCCGCCGCGCAGCGCCCGCGCGTCGCCCTTCGCCCGCTCCTGCCGCGCCTGTGCGGTCGCTTCCGGCGGCAACAGCGGCAGGGCGGCGGGCTGGCGGCAAAAGCCACCGCTATCAGCGGCTGGCTGAACCGACGGGGCCGGCGCGCCCGGCGCTGGGGCCGCTGTGGTCATCACCGGCGGCAGGGTGCCGCAACCGCTTATCAGCAGCGCGGCCAGCGCCCCGCTTGTGACATATCCGCGCATGCCCATTCCCCCATACTGCCTGATTCCGTCTCCGTGCGTCGGCCCGGCGCGCTGAACTGCGGCTGAACTGCGGCGCGCCCGGCCCCGGGGTTCACGCGCGCGCCACCCGGCCCCCGGCATGGCGCGCCAATTGCCCGGCCAATTCCAGTTCCAGCAAGATCAACTGCACCACCGGCGGGGCCAGCCCCGATTGGCGGACCAATTCGTCCACCGCCACCGGGCCCGGGCCGAGCAGATCGCGCACCCGCCGCCGGTCGCGGTCATCGGCATCGAGCGGGGGCAGCGGGGGCAGCGGCGCGCTGGCGACATATGGCGGCGCGGGCGGGGCCACCATGCGGGCGTCCAGCGGCAGCAAGATCTCACGAACATCGGCGGCGGATTGGATCAGCGTCGCCCCATCGCGGATCAACTGGTTGCACCCCTGCGCCCGGGGGTCCAGCGGCGAACCAGGCACCGCCATCACCTCGCGGCCATAATCAGCCGCGCAGCGCGCGGTAATCAGCGAGCCGGATCGCGGTGCGGCCTCCACCACCACCGTCGCCGCCGTCAGCCCGGCGATAATCTGGTTGCGGGCGGGAAATTGCCGGGCAGCGGGCGGCGTGCCGGGCGGATAGGCCGTGACCAACAGATGGTCGATCCCGATCCGGTCCTGCAGTTCCTGATTTTCCGGGGGAAATGCATGGTCCAGCCCGCACGCGATGACCGCCACTGTCGCCCCCCGGCGCTCGCCCCCGCGCATCGCCCCCAGGTGGGCGGCGGTGTCGATCCCGCGCGCCAGCCCGCTGACAATGATTGTGCCGCCATCGCCAAGGTCAGCGGCCAGATTGCGCGCGAATTTGCACGCCAGCGCCGACGCATTGCGCGCGCCCACCATCGCCACCGCCTGCCGCCCGGCGATTGCAGTGTCGCCGCGCACGATCAGCACCGGCGGCGGCGCCTCCAGCGCTGCGAGCAGCGACGGATAATCCGCCGCGCCCCGCACCAGGTGCCGTCCGCCCAGCCCGGCGACCGCCGCAATCTCCTGCTCTGCCGCATCCCGGGATGCCGGACGCAGCGATCCGCCGCCTCGGCCCGCCAGATCGGGCAAAGCCGCCACCGCCGCGGCGGCGCTGCCAAAACGAGCGACCAATTGCTGCCAACTGACCGGGCCGACCTGCGGGGTGCGGGCCAGTTGAATTGCCGCCAGCAGCGCGGCGTCAGCGGTCATGTGCCGCCGCCAATCCGCGGCTCGGTGCCCGCCCGGATGCGGCGGACATTGTCGCGGTGACGATAGAGCAGCAACAGCGCAAGCCCCGCCAGCAGCGGCGCAAGGTCAGTGCGACCGAGCGCCAGCGCCGCCAGCGGCCCAGCCACCGCCGCCGCCATCCCACCCAGCGACGACATGCGGCTGATCCGCGCCGCCGCCAGCCACACCGCCGCCATCACCAGGCCAATGGGCCACGCCAGCGCCAGCGCCAGCCCCAACAGCGTGGCCACCCCCTTGCCGCCGCGAAAACGCAGCCACAGCGGATAGCAATGGCCGACAAAAGCTGCCGCCCCGGCGGCCATCATGCCCGGCGTGCCCAATTCAGGGGCAAAATATCCCGCCAGCAGCGCCGCCGCCGCGCCCTTGGCCCCATCCAGCAGCAAGGTCGCCGCCGCCAGCCCCTTGCGCCCGGTGCGCAGCACATTGGTCGCGCCGATATTGCCCGATCCGATCCGGCGCAAATCACCCGCACCGCCCAGCCAGGTGAGCAGCACCCCAAAAGGAATGGAACCCAGCAGATAGCCAGCCGCCGCCCACAGCCAGATTGTCATCATCGCCCGCGCCCCTTGTGCATATTCGCCGCCTCCGGCTTGCCCCTGCCCGTCCGCGCGGTCAATGCCCGCCTTGCCGATGGCGCGGCAAATATCTAAGCCGCCGGCCATGGACGGGAATATGCCAGCGGCGGAGGCGCCGATTTTGCTGCTGGACAGCGGCTTTGGCGGGCTGAGCGTGCTGGGCCCGGTGTTGGCGGCGGTGCCGCGCGCGCCAATTGTCTATGCCGCCGACCTCGCCGGGCTGCCCTA
>DAIUBZ010000045.1:0-11031 GCA_036846445.1 Sphingopyxis sp.
GAGGCGATGCTGGGCTATGTCAAAAATGTCCAGCGCGCCGAAATCCGGCAAGGCATCGCCTGTGTGAAGCACCAGAATATGTCAGGCAGCGACATTGGCGACGACCATAAGGAATATTTTGCCGGTGACGCCGCGCTGAAGGCTGGCGGCAAGGACAATACCATGAACCAGTTTGCGGCATAAATGCCGCGGGGGAACCAGTTCGCGGCATAAATGCCGAACCGATCTTTCCTGGGGAGGAAAGTGTGCCCGCCAGCCGCCACACCGGCGACTGGCGGGCATTTTTTTCAGTGGCTAAATCGTTCGGGCCAGCCGGTCCTTGACCGCCAGCCGCAGCTTTTTCAGCCTGAGCAGCCGCATATGGTCCGCCGCTGGCCGCTTGGCCTCGCGCCGGATGGCATCATCCAGCCGCCGGTGCATCACCGAAAGTTTGTAAAAATAGGCTTTTAACGACATATTCCGCCTCCTTATCAAGGGTCGGGATATCCCAGCGCGGCCAGTTGAGGGTGGGGGGAGGACATGGCCATTTGCACCGGGATATCCCGATGCGGTCCGACATCACATCCTGCCGTAACAGGGATGCCAGAGGGGCCCGGCCCGCATGAAATTGATATGTGCAGCCTGCGAATAGGTTGCAAGAGGCGCGCAGCGTTTTTTCTAATCGGCTGGCACGATTTCCATCACATCCATCAGCGATTCATAAGCAGGCTGCGGCAGCACCAGCCGCCAGCGGTCATCGCCAATCCGTTCCACCACCCCGGCCATATCGCGCATCCGGTCCACGCCATAATCCAGCGGCCTGGCCTCATCCGCCAACACCAGCGTGCCCAGAAAAATCTGGCGGCGCAGCGTGTCGGGGAAAATCAGGCCAACCGGCCGCTGGGACCCGGTGGTTTTCACCAGACTGGTCAGCCCCTGTTCTGGCGCAATCTGGCAGGCAAACCAGCCATAGGCCACAAAGCCCAGCACTCCGGCCTGATCGCCCAATTTTATCATGCGGCAGCGATAATCGCCCGGCGGCAAAAATGGGTTGGGCAGCGCCGCATCCGGCTGAAGCAGGGCGCCCTCCGCCGCCAGTTCCGCGCCAAATCCCCGCGCCCGCGCATCGGCCAGCGCCGCATCCCACCCCGCCGCAATCCCGCGAATGCGCAGCCGGTCGGCGGGCGTGACCAATGCGCGCCACTGGCCCGCCCCCGCAACATCCGCCGCCGCGTCGGGGGTAGCGGCCGCCATGTCCGCCCGCGCGCCGCCGGCACAGCCCGCAATGGCCAGCGCCATCAGCGCCAGCGCGCCCCATGCCATCACCGCTGCTCGTGTCGTCATCTGCGTTCCCATCGGCGTTATCTGGTTCGCCAGCCTGTCTGGATGCAATACCCCGGCATCACTGGGCCGTCCATCCGCCATCCACCGACAAATTGGTGCCGGTGATCGCGCTGGCGGCGTCGCTGCACAAAAACAGCATCAGCGCCGCCAATTGCTCCACCTCGACAAAGCGTTTTTGAGGCTGACCGGCCAACAGCACATCATTGACGACCTGGTCATAGCTGAGGCCGCGCGCCGCCATCGTGGCCGGGATCTGATTTTCCACGAGCGGCGTCCAGACATAGCCGGGGCAGATATTGTTGACGGTGATCCCCGCCGTCGCCACCTCCAGCGCCACCGTCTTCGTCAGGCCCGCCAGCCCATGTTTCGCCGCGTTATAGGCCGATTTATAGGGGCTGGCGACCAGGCTGTGCATCGACCCGGTGTTGACAATCCGGCCCCAGCCGCGCGCCCGCATCCCCGGCACGGCGGCCGCAATGCTGTGGAATGCCGATGACAGGATGATTGCGATAATCGCATCCCATTTGGCTCCCGGGAAATCCTCAATCGGTGCGACATGCTGAATGCCCGCATTGTTGACCAAAATGTCCACCCGGCCAAAGCGCGCCTCGGCCGCCGCGATCATCGCCCGGATCGCCGCCGGATCGGTCATGTCCGCCGGGTCATGCACCGCCCGCCCGCCGTTCAGCGCCGCAAGGTCGGCAACATGGCCGGAAATGGCGTCGCCATCGCCAAAGCCATTGATGACCACCGCCGCGCCCGCCCCGGCCAGCGCCCGGGCATAGCCCAGCCCGATGCCCGATGTGGAGCCGGTGACGACCGCCACCCGCCCCGTCAAATTGGCCCGCAAATCGATCATCACCCCTTCCCCTCTCGTTCCCGGCTGTGGGTTGCTGCCTCCATTAACCGCGAGGGGCGCGCTGTGGCAATTGGCCATTCCATTGCCACTGGCTTGCGCTATGGTCGTCGCAATGATGGCAGGAGATGCGGGCAATGCGGCTGGATGATTATCGGCCCGGCGACGACATTCGCGATCTGGGGCGCGGTGGTTCTGGTGGCGGCGGTTTTCGTGGCGGCGGGGGCGGCGGGATGGGCGGCCTGATCTTCAGCCTGTTGCCGCTGCTGCTTGGTCGCAAACTGGGGTGGGGCACGCTGATCCTGCTGGCAATTGGCGGATATTTTCTGCTGAGCAGCGGCGCGCTGAATCTGGCCGGGCCGCAAACCGGCGCGCCTGCCGCCACCTCCGCCAATCCGGCTGGCAATATTGCCTGCGACACCGAAGCGGAACGGTTCGCTTGCAATGTCTTTGGCTCGACCCATGCGGTGTGGGAGGGGATATTGACCGGCTATCGGCGGCCAACGCTGAATTTTTACACCGACGCCAATCGCTCTGGCTGCGGCCCGGCGCAGGCCGCGATGGGGCCATTTTATTGTCCGGCGGACGAGGGCGTGTATCTCGACACCAGCTTTTTTGCGGATCTCGCCAATCGCTATGGCGCGGCCGGTGATGCCGCCCAGGCCTATGTGATCGCGCATGAAGTGGGCCACCATGTCCAGCAATTAACCGGCGTGCTGAACAAATTGCGGGCAGACCAAGCGCGGCTGAGCCAGGCGGCGGGCAATGCCCTGCATGTGCGGATGGAGCTTCAGGCCGATTGCTATGCCGGGGTGTGGGTGGCCCGGGCGCGCAACCGCTCGGGCCAGCCAGTGCTGGAGCCGGGCGACATGGCCGAGGCGCTGCGCGCCGCCGCGTCAGTCGGCGATGATGTCCTGATGCGCGCGGCCGGCCGCCGCCCGGTGCCCGACAGCTTTACCCACGGCACCGCCGCCCAGCGCAGCGCATGGCTGCGCCGGGGCATGGAAAGCGGCGACCCGCGCCAATGTGACACATTCTCGGCCCGGATTTAGGCGCGGGCCCGCTGCCCGCTTCCCTCACCGGCAGAATCAGCCTAGAGCCAGCGGCCATGATTTTGGTGATCGACAATTATGACAGCTTCACCTTCAACCTGGTCCATTATCTGCTGGAACTGGGGGCCGAGGTGCGGGTGGAACGCAATGATGCGCTGAGCGCCGCCGACGCGCTGGCGCTGAAACCGGCGGCGGTGCTGCTGTCGCCGGGGCCGTGCACGCCGGATGATGCGGGGATCACCCTGGCCATGGTGGCGGCTTGTGCGGATGCCGGGGTCCCGCTGCTGGGCGTGTGTCTGGGGCATCAGGCGATTGGCCAGCATTTTGGCGGGCGGGTGCAGCGCGGCCATTTGATGCACGGCAAAACCTCGCCCATCCGCCACGCCGCCACCGGCTTGTTTCGCGGCCTGCCCAGCCCGTTTACCGCCACCCGCTATCACAGTCTGGAGGTGGTCGATATTCCCGCCGCCCTGACCGTCACCGCCACCAGCGACGACGGCGCGGTGATGGGCGTGGCCCACAGCAGCTTGCCAATCCACGGGGTGCAATTTCACCCTGAAAGCATCGCCACCGAACATGGCCATGCCATGCTGGCCAATTTCATGGCGCTGGCCAATATCCCCATTCGCCCGCTGACCGCGCAGATTGCCGAGCGGATCGCGCGGGTGGCGGCATGATGTCACCGACGCTGTTGCCGGATGCCAGCCAGCCGCTGGGCCGTGATGCGGCACAGGCCGCGATTGGCGCGCTGCTCGACGGCGCGGGCGATGATGCCGCCATCACGGCGTTTCTGGGCCAGATCGCTGATCGCGGCGCGGTTCCCGCCGAAATTGTCGGGGCGGCGCAGGCAATGCGTGCGCGCATGCGGCCAATCGTCGCCCCCGCCCATGCGATCGATGTGTGCGGCACCGGCGGCGACGGCAGCCACAGCCTGAATGTGTCCACCGCCGTCGCCATTGTCGTGGCGGCCTGCGGGGTGCCGGTTGCAAAACACGGCAACCGGGCGGCATCGTCACAGGCTGGTGCCGCCGATACGCTGGCCGCTGCCGGGCTGGATCTGGATGGCAATGCGGCGCGGGCGGCGGAGTTGCTGGCTGATCTGGGCATCGCATTCCTGTTCGCGCCCGTGCATCATCCTGCGTTGGGACGGCTGGCCCCGATTCGCCGCGCCATGGCCCGGCCGACAATTTTCAACCTGCTTGGCCCGCTATGCAATCCGGCCCGCGTCACCCGGCAATTGATCGGTGTCCCGCGCCCGGCACTGGTTCCGGTCTATGCGGCGGCGGCGGCTGAATTGGGATATAGCCGCGCGCTGATCGTGTCCGGGGCGGAGGGGCTGGACGAGATATCGGTGGCTGGCCCCACCGATCTGGCCTGGATTGATGGGGCATCGGTGCGGTTTGCCACGGTTACGCCCGATGCCGCCGGGCTGGACTGGCACGATGCGGCGGCGCTGCGCGGCGGTGATGCGGCCTATAACGCCGCCGCGCTCCACCGGCTGCTGGACGGCGAGGCGGGGGCTTACCGCGATGCGGTGCTGCTGAACGCGGCGGGCGCGCTGCTGTTGTGCGGACAGGTCAGCGACTGGCGCGACGGGGTGGAGGAAGCCGCCGAGGCGATTGACCGGGGACTGGCGCGCGCGTTGCTGGCTTGCTGGATTGCCACCAGCCGGGGCGTCGCGACATGAACCAGTTGGACCGGATTTTGGCAACCAAAGCCGATGAGGTGGCGGCGCGCCGGGCAGTGGCCAGCATCAGCGCGCTGGAGCAGCAGGCGGCTGGCCACAGCGCGCCGCGTGGGTTTCTGGCGGCGCTGCGGGCGCGGCGGGCGGCGGGGGAATTTGGCCTGATCGCAGAAATAAAGCGAGCATCGCCATCCAAAGGTCTGATTCGCAGAGATTTTAATCCGGCCGACCATGCTGGTGCTTATGCCGCTGGCGGCGCGGCCTGCCTGTCCGTGCTGACCGACGCGCGCTATTTTCAGGGGCATGAGGATTATCTGATCGCCGCGCGGGCCGCCTGTGCGCTGCCAGTGCTGCGCAAGGATTTCATGATCGATCCGTGGCAGGTGGCCGAGGCGCGGGCGATCGGGGCGGATGCCATTTTGGTGATTGTCGCCGCGCTCAGCGATGGTGCAATGGCCGAGATTGAGGCGGCGGCGCTGGAGCGCGGCATGGATGTGCTGATCGAAGTGCATGACCGGGCAGAGCTAGACCGCGCGCTGGCCCGGCTGACATCCCCGCTGATCGGCGTCAACAATCGGAATCTCAAGACGTTTAAAACCGATCTTTCCACCACGTCTGAATTGGCAGCCGCTATCGACCGCGCGGGACGCGCCGACATATTGGTGGTCGGCGAAAGCGCAATTGTGGACCACGCCGACTGCCAGACCTTGGCGGCCGCCGGGGTTACCAGCTTTCTGGTCGGCGAAAGCCTGATGCGCGCTGATGATGTCGCGGCGGCGACCCGGCGGCTGCTGACCGGCAGCGCGTGAAGCCACCCAGTGGCCCGGGCTTGACTTGTGCCGACATGTTCCGTAATCGTTCCACCTATGTTCAACATGGGCCAAGGGATGGGACGCAAATGCTGACCGCCAAACAATATGAATTGCTCAGCCTGATTGACCGGCGGCTGAACGATACCGGCATTTCCCCGTCGTTTGAGGAGATGAAGGATGCGCTCGGCCTGAAATCCAAATCCGGCATCCACCGGTTGATTAGCGCGCTGGAGGAGCGGGGATTTTTGCGCCGCCTGCCCAACCGGGCGCGGGCATTGGAGGTGGTGAAATTGCCTGACGCGGACCGGGGGGCGGCCAAGGTGGTGCCGCTGCGCGCGCCGGCGCTGCGCCCGGCCCCGGCGGTGGCGGCGAATGACATCATCAGCCTGCCGCTGCATGGCCGCATCGCCGCTGGCGCCCCGATTGAGGCATTTGAGGACGGCAATCTGCTGTCGGTTCCCGCCGCACTGCTGGGCCAGGGCGAGCATTTCGCGCTGGAGGTTGCCGGCGACTCGATGGTCGAAGCCGGGATTTTGGACGGTGATTACGCCCTGATCCAAAAGGCTGAGACCGCGCGCGAAGGCGATATTGTGGTTGCACTGATCGACGGCCATGACGCCACGCTGAAATATTTCCGGCGGGACGGCGCGGCAATCCGGCTGGACCCCGCAAATGCCGCCTATTCCCCCCAGGTTTACGCGGCGGGACGGGTCATGGTTCAGGGCCGGCTTGCGGGTCTGCTTCGTCGTTACCACTGACCAATTGGGGGCGGTGCCACGGGTGGCGGCTGGTGGCGGGCCGGGCGACGGTGCCGTGCTGGCGGCCAAGGTCGATGCTGATCCCGCCGGTGCGGCCCAGCAAATTGCGATCAGCGATCAACCAGCGGGGGCGGCACCCGGACGGCAGATAGCGCGGGGCAATGACAATATCCGCGGCCGCACATGCCGCCAGCAATTGCGGCAGGTCCGCCATGGCGTCATTGCGCGCCGCCAATATGTGCCATTCGCGCTGGCCCTTCTGGATGGTCCAACGGCAATAATCGGCGTTGCACCGCGCCCCGGGCTGGTCGGCAATTGCGGGCAGCGCGCCGCCCAGCCCGGTGGCGCTGCGGATCTGGTCCGCGGCATAGCCCCCGGTGCCCGGACGCAGGACGGCAACGCTGTCATCGGCCATCCGGGCGGCGACATGGCGGCCATCGCCACTGACGATCAGGTCGGGCGGGGCGGCCAGCGCCATGCTGGCCGCCCCCGCCAGCATCACCCCCGTGCCGCCATGGCGCATCGGGCCCTGCCAGATGATCAGCCACACGCCGCCCAGCACGGCGGCGGCAAAACCGGCAGTCCCGGCTTTGGGCAAGGTGGTCGCCGCGCCCGGCCACGCCGCGACGCCGTGGGCCACGCCCAGCATCAGATCCAGTGATTGCCGAACCAGCCACCACGCCGGGCCGCCGCCGCCAATCAGGCCATCGAGCACCAGCGCCAGCCCGGTCAGCGGCATGATGACAAAGGTGGTGAGCGGGATCGCGACCAGGTTCGCGACCGCGCCATATAGTCCGGCCTTTTGAAAGTGATAGAGCGCGATCGGCGCCAACACTGCCTCGATCGCCAGCCCGGTGATCAACAGCCCGGCCAGCCCGTGGCGGACGCGCCGCCAGCCGGTTTCGCCCCGCCCCGCCAACCAGCCGCCAAGCCGGGGGTGGTCATGGACCGCCACCAGTACCGCGACGGCGGCAAAGCTCATCTGAAAACTGGGGCTGGCCACCGCCCAAGGCCACAGCAGCATCACCGCCAGCGCGCCCGCCGCCACCAGCCGCAGGGTCAGCGCCGCCCGGCCCAGCGCCAAGGCGGTGAGCACCAGCAATGCCGCGATGCACGCCCGCACCGTGGGCACTGCCGCCCCGGTCAGCAATGTATAGCCCAGCGCCGCCGCCGCCCCGCTGGCCGCCGCAATCACCACGATATTGGCGCGCAGCGCCAGCCGGGGCGACAGGGCGAGCAGCCGCAATACCACCAACATCACCGCGCCCACCACGGCGGTGACATGCAAGCCGCTGATCGACAACAGATGCGCCAGACCGCTGGTCCGCATTGCGTCGGCGTCGGCATCGGCAATGCCGCCCCGGTCGCCGGTCACCAGCGTGGCGGCGATCCCGCCCGCGCCGCCGCCGACCTGCGCCTGCACATGAGCGCTCAGCCGGGCGCGCTGACTGGCCAGCCCCGCCGCCGCCCCGTTTGCCCCACGGCCAGGCCGCACCACCGGCGAGCCCAAAACCGACCCGACCGCGCCAATCTGCTCAAACCATGCCGTCCGGGCAAAATCATAGCCACCGGGAAACATTGGCCCGCCCGGGGGCGACAGCCGCATGCGCGCCGCCAGATGGTCGCCCGGCTGAACCGGCGGCGCGCCCCCGGCCATTGTGACCCGCAACCGGCGCGGCAAATCCGCCCGGCCCACCGGGGCAATCACCAGCCGCACCTGCCCGCGTGCGGGCTGATCCTGCCGCGCCAGCACTTTGCCGACGACATCTGTCACCAGCGGACGCGCCAGCACCGGGGCCGCCACCGCCTCCGCGCGCCACGCCATCCAGCCAAGGCCCGCCAATGCCGCAAGGCCGCCGGTCAGCAGCATCCGGCCCAGCCGTGGCCCCGCGCCCAGCATCGCCCCGGCGGCGGCGATCAGGGCAAATCCCGCCCCCGCCGCCGCCCAACCCGCCGGTGCGTCGAGCGCAAAATATGCCGCAATGCCCGCGCCCACCGCCACCGGCAGCCACAGGCCGATCCGATCACGCTCATCCTCCAGGCGCGCCTCGATAGCGGCCAGAAGCCGCCGTGCCGACCCCCGGGGCGATGCCAGTTTCGCCGCCGCACTGGCGAATTGCCCCCCGCCCCTGCCCATGCTAGGCGACCCCCATCATCGGCCGCAATCGGCGGCCATCCACCGTCCAATCTGTGAGACTTTGCCTGTCGTGACAAGTATTCCGACCGCCGTGACCGCCAACGCCACCGCCGCGCCCGCCGCCGGCGCGGTCGTGACCCGCTTTGCGCCCTCGCCCACCGGCTTTCTCCACATTGGCGGCGCGCGCACGGCCCTGTTCAACTATCTTTATGCCCGGCGCTTTGGTGGGCAGTTTTTGCTGCGGATCGAGGATACCGACCGCGCCCGGTCCACCGACGCCGCCATTGCCGCCATTTTGGACGGGATGCGCTGGCTGGGGCTGGAGTGGGATGGCGAGCCGGTGTTTCAATTTGCCCGGGCTGCGCGCCATGCCGAGGTGGCGCACCAGTTGCTGGCGAGCGGCGCGGCCTATGAATGCTGGCTGACGCCGGACGAATTGGCGGCCATGCGCGCGGCGGCAGTGGCGGAGCGGCGGCCGTTCCGGGTGGTCAGTCCATGGCGGGACACCAGCACGCGCGGCGACGGCGCGCCGGTCATCCGGCTGCGCGCACCGCTGACCGGCGACAGTGTGATTGCCGACCGGGTTCAGGGCGATGTCACCGTCGCCAATGGCGAAATCGACGATTTCATCCTGCTGCGGTCGGATGGCACCCCCACCTATATGCTCAGCGTCGTGGTCGATGATCGCGACATGGGCGTCACCCATGTCATCCGGGGTGACGACCATCTGAACAACGCCTTTCGTCAATTGGCGCTGATCCGCGCAATGGCGGCGATTGAGCCGGGTTGGCCGGTCCCCGTCTATGCCCATGTCCCGCTGATCCACGGCGCGGATGGGGCGAAATTGTCCAAACGCCATGGCGCGCTGGGGGTTGATGCCTATCGCGACGAACTGGGGATGTTGCCCGAGGCGGTGAACAATTGTCTGCTCAGGCTGGGCTGGGGGCACGGCGATGATGAAATCATCAGCCGGGATCAGGCGATTGGCTGGTTCGACCTGGACCAGATTGGCCGGTCGCCGTCGCGGTTCGACCTGAAAAAGCTGGAAAATCTGAATGGCCATTATCTGCGGCTGGCGGACGATGCCCGGCTGGCTGGCCTTGCGCGCCCGCTGATCGCGGCTGAGCTTGGCCGCGAGCTGACCGGGCCGGAGGCCGGGTTGCTGACCGCGGCGATGGCGGTGATCAAGGTGCGGGCCAAAACCGTGCCCGAGGTCGCCGGGGGGGCCATGTTCCTGTTCAGCCCCCACCCGGCCAGCCCGGACGACAAGGCCGCCGCCGCCATCGCCGCTGCCCCGCCGGGTGCGCTGGCGGCGGCGCGCACCGCGCTGGCGGCGCTGGAGCCGTGGACGCTGGCCGCGCTGGAGGATACTGTGCGCGTTGTCGCTGATTCCGCCGGGGTTGGGCTGGGCAAAATCGCCCAGCCGCTGCGCGCCGCGCTGACCGGGCGGGCGGTGTCGCCGGGGATTTTCGATGTATTGTTGCTGCTTGGCCGGGGCGAATCCCTCGCGCGGCTTGACGCCGCCGCGCCAAGTCCGGCAGGGGAATAGCAGCTTGTTTCGCTGGTAAAGGGGATTCGCATGTCCGACCAAAATGCAACGATGGCGCTGGGCGACAAAAATCTGTCGATGCCAGTCTATTCAGGGTCGGTCGGGCCGGATGTGGTCGATATCCGCAAATTTTACGCCCAATCCGGGGCATTCACCTATGATCCCGGCTTCACCTCGACCGCCAGTTGTCAGTCGGCGCTGACCTATATCGATGGCGATGCGGGGGTGTTGCTGCACCGGGGCTATCCCATCGGCCAGTTGGCGGAACAGTCTAGCTTCATGGAAGTGTGCTATCTGTTGCTGAACGGCGAATTGCCCGGCGGCGATGAACTGGCCCGCTTTTCCTATACCATCAGCCGCCATACGATGTTGCATGAACAATTGGCGCAATTTTACCGGGGATTCCGCCGCGACGCCCACCCCATGGCGATTATGTGCGGGGTGGTTGGCGCGCTGTCGGCATTTTACCACGACAGCACCGAAATCGCCGACCCGCACCAGCGGATGGTGGCCAGCCACCGGCTGATCGCCAAAATGCCGACGATTGCGGCGATGGCGTATAAGTACAGCATCGGCCAGCCATTTCTCTATCCCGACAACAGCCTGTCCTATACCGGCAATTTCCTGCGGATGACCTTTGGCGTTCCGGCGGAACCCTATGTCGTCGATCCGGTGATCGAGCGGGCGATGGACCGGATTTTCATCCTGCACGCCGACCATGAGCAAAATGCCTCCACCTCCACCGTGCGGCTGGCGGGGTCGTCGGGGGCCAATCCCTTTGCCTGTATCGCGGCGGGCATCGCCTGCCTGTGGGGTCCGGCCCATGGCGGCGCGAATGAAGCGGCGCTCAACATGCTGCG
>DAIUBZ010000046.1:0-10959 GCA_036846445.1 Sphingopyxis sp.
GAACAAAATGGCAAGTTTCAGGACCATTATCTGGAAATCGACGTTGACCTGTCGGACGTGATGTTTGTCACCACCGCCAACAGCCTGAATCTGCCGCAGCCGCTGCTCGATCGGATGGAGATCATCCGGCTGGAGGGCTATACCGAGGATGAAAAGGTGGAAATCGCCCGCCGCCACCTGATCGGCAAGCAGATGGAGGCGCATGGGCTGAAAGCCAGTGAGTTTGACCTGACCGACGACGGCCTGCGCGCCCTCATTCGCT
Organism: Sphingopyxis sp.; assembly: GCA_036846445.1. Lineage (GTDB taxonomy): Bacteria > Pseudomonadota > Alphaproteobacteria > Sphingomonadales > Sphingomonadaceae > Sphingopyxis. Next base: position 263 of record DAIUBZ010000046.1, read on the forward strand.
CTTACACCCGCGAGGCGGGGGTGCGGACGCTGGAACGGGAAATCGCCCGGCTGGCGCGCAAGAGCCTGCGCCGGATCCTGGAGGGCAAGGCCGAGCGGGTTGAGGTCAGCGCCGCCAATCTGGGTGAATTTGCCGGTGTGGTCAAATATCGCCACGGCATGGGCGACAAAGAGGACCAGATCGGCGCGGTCACTGGCCTTGCCTGGACCTCGGCGGGCGGCGACCTGTTGACGATCGAGGCGGTGACGGCGGCGGGCAAGGGGCTCATTAAGACCACCGGCAAATTGGGCCAGGTGATGAACGAATCGGTTCAGGCCGCCATGTCCTACGTCAAGGCCAGCGCGCCGCGTTATGGCATCAAGCCCAGCATCTTTGCCCGCAAGGATATTCACATCCATTTGCCCGAAGGGGCGGTGCCAAAGGATGGCCCGTCGGCTGGCGTGGGCATGGTCACCGCGATGGTATCGACCCTGACCGGCATCAAGGTGCGCAAGGATGTGGCGATGACCGGCGAGGTCACGCTGCGCGGCCGGGTGCTGGCAATTGGCGGGCTGAAGGAAAAATTGCTCGCCGCCCTGCGCGGCGGCATCACCACCGTGTTGATTCCGCAGGAAAATGAAAAGGATCTGGCCGAGATTCCGGCGAATGTGAAGGACGCGCTGGCGATCATCCCGGTCGCGCATGTTGATGAAGTGCTGGCGCTCGCGTTGGTCCAGCCATTGACGCCGATTGAGTGGACCGAGGCGGACGAGTTGGCGCCGACGCCCGTCCCGGCGCCAGAAGGGGCCGCACCGGTTCGGCATTGATGCCCGCCAGCGCGCCGTGCAGCGCCAATGGCGCTGCGGCTGGCGGGTGATGATTTCGACGAAAACCGCCGCATTCACGCGCTTTTGCTTTGACAAAGCGATGACAAATCGCGTTAGTGCCCGGCCATGGCTGCGGCCATGCATTTGTTTGCAGGATAACCAGAAGGGGAAATTTGGGATGAATAAGCAAGAATTGATCGCCCACGTCGCCGATGCGAGCGGCTTGACCAAGGGCGACGCGACCAAGGCCGTGGAAGCGGTGTTCGACGGCATCACCGCCACGCTGAAAAAGGGCGACGAAGTGCGCCTGGTCGGTTTCGGGACCTTTGCGGTCAGCCAGCGCAAGGCATCAACCGGCCGCAATCCGCGCACCGGTGAAACCATGGAAATCAAGGCATCCAGCCAGCCGAAGTTCAAGGCGGGCAAGGCGCTGAAGGACGCTTGCAACTAATCCAGACGGTGCGCCGCCCGGCTGCCGCCACGATGGCGCGGCCGGGCGGCGGCCAAGCCCGCACGGCCACCAACCATCGGAACCGAATATGGCCGCTGCGGATTTTTCAGCTTGATTTTAACCCCATGGGCCGTAAGGACCGGGGGCACCAGCGGACCGGGTCCGCTGTTCCATTCTGGCTTGGGGGCGCGTAGCTCAGTGGTAGAGCACTGTGTTCACACCGCAGGGGTCGCAAGTTCAATCCTTGCCGCGCCCACCACCAGATTGGCTGGCCCGGCTCCGGCCTGCGATGCTTCCTGCCCGATGCTTGCTCCGTGCTGACCGTCTTGTTCACGGCCAGTTCAATGGTCCGGGCCTAGGCCACCGGATATGCCACGCACCATCTCCTGTATCGCTCAATCCGCGCGCATCGCTTCGGCGAGCGGCCTGTTCTTGGCCGCTGTCCTGTCGCTGGCCGCCGCGCCCGCCGCCCATGCGGCACAGCTTGGCGGGCGCGATGTGCTGGCGGCGCGGGATGCGGCGGCGGCAGGCGAGGTTCTCCCACTGCCCCGGCTGGTCGCCATGGTGCAGGCGCGGCCAGAGTTTCGCGGCATGAAATATATCGGTGGGCCGCAATTTGACCCCGCCCGGCTGCGCTATGCGCTGCGATTCATGGACGGTGATCAGGTGGTTGTGGTGCATGTCGATGCCCGCACCGGACGGATATTGGCCCGCGAGCGGTGATTTGCGCTGATGCGCCAATCGGCCTAAACTGAAGTCCGTCAACCACTGTCATGCCACCGGCCATGCCACCAAAGGGGACCAGAAGATGCGCGTGCTGATCGTTGAAGATGAACCAACGCTGGGTCCGCAGCTCAAGGCAATCCTCGAGCAAAATGGCTATGCCATTGATCTGGCCACCGATGGCGAGGACGGCCATTTTCTGGGTTCGACCGAGAATTATGATGCCGCGATCCTCGATCTTGGCCTGCCGGAGGTGGACGGGCTGACCGTCCTCGACCGGTGGCGCAAGGAAAAGCGGAATTTCCCCGTGCTGGTGCTGACCGCGCGCGACAGTTGGTCGGACAAGGTGGCAGGGCTGGACGCGGGCGCGGATGATTATCTGGCAAAGCCGTTTCAGACCGAGGAACTGATTGCCCGGCTGCGCGCGCTGATCCGCCGGGCGTCAGGCAATGCGTCGAGCGAGCTGATTGCGGGCGATGTCCGGCTGGACACGCGCTCGGGCCGGGTGACGCTGGCGGGCCAGTCGGTGAAGCTGACGGCGCAGGAGTATAAATTGCTCTCCTACCTCATCCACCACAAGGGCAAGGTGGTGTCGCGAACCGAGCTGATCGAACATATTTACGATCAGGATTTCGACCGCGATTCCAACACGATTGAGGTGTTTGTGACCCGGATCCGGAAAAAATTGGGCGCTGATCTGATCACCACCATTCGCGGCCTGGGCTATCAGCTCGACGATCCGCAGGGGTGAAGCGCGATTCGACGAGGGATGGGCTGCCGGTGGCGGCTGCCGCTGAGGCGCCGGCACCGAGCGGGCGCATTTTCACCCTGGATGGGATCAGCAGCGGGTCCCTAAGCCGCCGGATGATCGGGATTGCCAGCCTTTGGATATTCCTGTTGCTGCTGATCGGCGGCGCGGCGTTGGACCGGGTGTTGGTCGGCACCATCACCCGCAATTTCGACAGCAATCTGGAATATATGCTGGTCGCGATGATCCGCACCGCCGACATTGGCCCGGATGGTGAGGTGCGATTTCTGGAGCCGCTGGGCGATCAGCGATTTTATGAACCATATGGCGGCGTATATTGGCAGATCAGCGGGCGGGGCCAGCGCGTTTACGCCTCGCGCTCGCTGTGGGAACGGGTGTTGAAAATCGACGCCAATTTAACCGATGCCCGGATGGCCACCCGCGATAGTCTGCAATTTTCCGACGAACCGCTGCGGATTATGGAGCGCAATGTCCGGCTGCCGAACAGCGATATTGTCTGGCGGTTCCAGATTGCTGAGGCGCGCGCGGCGCTGGACGGCCAGATTGGCATGGTGCGGGCCACATTGTTTCCGGCCCTCGCGCTGCTGGGGGTCGGGCTGATTGTGCTGGCGGCGGTGCAGACGGTTTATGGCCTGTGGCCGCTGCGCCATATTCGTGCGGCGCTGACCAATTTGCGGGAAGGGCGGCTGGCGCGGCTGGCGGTGCCATTGCCGGTGGAGGTGCGGCCGGTGGTGGACGAATTGAACGCGCTGCTGGCCCATAATGAGCGGCAGGCGGCGGAGGCGCGGCACCATGCCGGCAATCTGGCCCATGCCCTCAAAACCCCGCTGACCGTGCTGGTCAACAGCGCGGGCAGCAGTGGTGGCGGCGAATTGGCCGAGGCGGTGCGGCGCGAGGCAGCGACGATGCAGCGCCAGATTGACCACCACCTTGCCCGCGCCCGCGCGATTGGGCGGCGCGGCGCGGCGCAAGTCCGCTCGCCGGTCCAGCCCAGCGTGGACAGCGTGGCCCGCGCCGTCGCCCGCCTCTATCCCCATGTGCGGGTGGACAGTGGCGGTGATGCGGGGGTGATGGTGCGGGTGGAGCGGCAGGACCTCGATGAATTATTGGGCAATTTGATGGAAAATGCGGCCAAATACGGGGGCGGCAGCCTGTTTGTCACCGTCACCCGCGCCGGGGGCTTTGCCGAAATCAGCGTGGAAGATGACGGGGCCGGCATTCCGGTCGCGGCTCGGCTGAAGATATTTGAGCGCGGGGTGCGGCTGGATGCGTCCAAACCTGGCACCGGGCTGGGACTGGGAATTGTCCGCGATGTGGCGGAGATTTACGGTGGCTCCATTGCGCTGGAGGATAGTGAGGATATGGGCGGGCTGCTGGTGCGGTTGCGGCTGCCGCTGGGTTAGCGCGATTTCCCGTCAGATGGCGTCATCTGTCGGGAAATCACCCTCCCCATTGCCACGAATAACATGGTGGTGGCGGATCACCTCGTCGATGATGAAGCGCAGGAATTTTTCGGAAAATTCCGGGTCCAGATCGGCATCGCGGGCCAGCGCACGCAGCCGGGCAATTTGCCGTTCCTCCCGCACGGGATCGGCGGGCGGCAACACGTCCCGCGCCTTCAGCGCCCCCACGGCCTGGGTGATTTTGAACCGCTCCGCCAGCATGTAAACCAGCGCGGCGTCGATATTGTCGATGCTCTGGCGATAGCGCTGCAAATCGTCGCTCATGCCGCGCTGCTTCATCCGCCAATCCCCCGCCCGATGCCCGATTGCCCCGCGCTCCGCGCCGCGGCAAGGATAAACCCATTGCATAATCGCGCCCCCGGGGCCAATGCTGTGTGCAACATGACTGCACAAATCCACCGGCTTCACTCGGGCGGCCCGCCCACCCTCGATCCGATGATGGCGATGGTGGCCGCCGATATGCACGATGTGAATGCGGTGATTTTGGAGCGAATGCAATCCGACATTCCGCTGATTCCCGAACTGGCTGGCCATTTGATTGCGGGCGGTGGCAAGCGGCTGCGGCCCATGCTGACGCTCGCCTGCGCCAAGCTGCTCGACTATCCCGGCCGCCGCCACTGCAAATTGGCGGCTGCGGTCGAGTTTATCCACACGGCCACCCTGCTGCATGACGATGTGGTGGATGGGTCCGGCCTGCGCCGGGGCCGCCAAACCGCAAATCTGATCTGGGGCAACAGCGCCAGCGTGCTGGTCGGCGATTTTCTGTTCAGCCGCTCCTTTGAGTTGATGGTCGAAGATGGCTCGCTGAAGGTGTTGAAAATCCTGTCTCATGCATCGGCGGTGATTGCCGAGGGTGAGGTGAACCAATTGTCTGCCCAGCGCCGGGTCGAAACCAGCGAGGATCAATATCTGGCGATCATCGGCGCGAAAACCGCCGAATTGTTCGCCGCTGCCTGCCGGATTGCCGCCGTGGTGGCGGAGCGGGACGAGGCGGCAGAGGCGGCACTGGACGCCTATGGCCGCAATTTGGGCATCGCCTTTCAGTTGGTGGACGATGCGATTGACTATGTCTCCGACGCCGCGACCATGGGCAAGGGGGTTGGCGATGATTTCCGTGATGGCAAGCTGACCTTGCCCGTCATTCTGGCCTATGCGCGCGGGTCCGCGGACGACCGCGCTTTCTGGGCGAAGGCGATGAGCGGCCATCTGGTGTCCGATGCCGATCTGGCCCACGCCACCCGGTTGATGACCGATTGCGGGGCGATTGCCGACACCTTGGCTCGCGCCCGCCATTATGGCCAGCGCGCAGTCGATGCGATCAGTGGCTTTCGCGCCGGCCAGGCGCGGGCCGCGCTGACCGACGCGGTCGGATTTGCGGTCGCCCGCGCATTTTGACGCCGGGGCGATGATTCCCCGGGCCGACTTGCCGCCGGAACTGCCAATCGGGGCGGTGCTGCCCGACATCCTTGCCGCGCTGGCGCTGCGCCCCAATGTGGTGGTGGTCGCGCCGCCGGGCGCGGGCAAAACCACCCGCCTGCCGCCCGCGTTGCTGGCGGCACCATGGGCCGCCGGGCCGGGGGGCGGGATGATCTGGCTGCTCAGCCCCCGGCGGCTGGCGGCGCGGGCGGCGGCGGAACGCATCGCCGAGGAATTGGACGAGCCGGTGGGCGGCACCGTGGGCTATGCCACCCGGCTGGAGCGGAAATTGTCGGCGGGCACCCGGCTGATCGTGATGACCCACGGCCTGTTTCGCAACCGGCTGCTCGCAGATCCTGAACTCACCGGGGTGGCGGCGGTGCTGTTCGACGAGGTGCATGAGCGCAGTCTGGACAGCGATTTTGCCCTCGCCCTGGCGCTGGACAGCCAACAGGGACTGCGCCCGGACTTAAGGCTGGTCGCAATGTCGGCCACGCTGGACGGTGCGCGCTTTGGCGCGGTCATGGCCGGGGCGCCGGTGGTGGAAAGCCGGGGAGCCAGCCATGATTGCGCCATCCGCTATTTGGGCCGCCGCGCCGAACAGCCGCTGGATCAGGCGGTCGTGGCGGCGGCCCGCACCGCGCTGGCGGCGGATCATGGCGGCGACATATTGGTATTTTTGCCGGGGGTGCGGGATATTGACCGGGCCGCCGCCGCGCTGGCCGCTGCCCGCCTGCCGCTCATGGTCCATTTGCTGCACGGCCAGATCGCGCCAGAGGCCCAGCGCGCGGCGCTGCGACCCGATCCCGGCGGCGCACGCAAGCTGATTTTGGCGACCAGCATTGCCGAAACCAGCCTGACCATCGCCGGGGTGCGGATTGTGATTGACAGCGGCCTTGCCCGCCGCCCGCGCTTTGACCGTGATGCCGGGCTGTCGCGGCTGGTGACCGAGCGCGCCAGCCAGGCCGCGGCGACTCAGCGCGCCGGCCGGGCCGCCCGCCAGGGGCCGGGGCTGGTGCTGCGATTGTGGGATGCGGCGGCGACGGGCGGGCTGATCGCCTTTGACCCGCCGGAAATTCACGAAAGCGACCTGATGCCCGTGGTGCTGGATTGCGCCAGTCTGGGGATTATCGATCCGCGCCAATTGGCATGGCTCGATCCGCCGACTCCAGGGGCGGTGGCGGGGGCCAAGGCGGCGCTGGCCGATATTGGTGCCTTGGGCCCGGATGGGCGGATTAGCGCCAGCGGGGCCGATCTGGCCCGGTTGCCGCTGCCGGTGCCGCTGGCGCATATGGTTCGGCTGGCGGCGGGCCGCGGCGCGCGCGCGCAAACCGAACTGGCGGCGATGCTGGCGGTGCTGTTGACCGAGCCGGGGCTGGGCGGACGGAGCAACGACATTGAGGACCGGTTGCGCTGCTGGCGGAGCAGCCGGGGTAGCCGCGAGGAGGCAGCGTGGCGGCTGGCCCGCAGTTTGGCGCGAATGGCTGGGGATTTGGCCGCTGATGTTCCAGGTGGCGCCGGGTCCGATGTCCGCTCGGCCAGCCTGTCGCCCGGCGCGCTGGTGGCGCTGGCGTGGCCCGACCGGCTGGCGCGGCGGCGCGGCGGCGGCGCTGGCCCGGCGAGCTATTTGAGCGCGGGGGGCCGCGCCTTTCATCTGGCCGAGGGCGACCCGCTGGCCGCCAGCGAATGGTTGGCCATCGGCGATGCGCAGGGCAGCGCGGCGGGGGCGCGGATCATGGCCGCCGCCGCCATCACCGCGGCCGAGGTCGAGGCGCTGTTCACCGCGCGCATCGTCGATCACCAATCCAGCCATTATGATGCCGCCGCCGACCGGGTGGATCACCGCCGCCGCCGGATGTTGGGGGCCATCACCTTGACCACCAGCGCCACGGCAGGCGGCGGCGCGGCAGCGGGCGATTGCATCGCCATCCGGCTGGACGCGGTGCGGGCGGGCGGGCTGGGCCTGATCGGCTGGGGCCCGGCGGCCAGCGCGCTGCGGGCGCGGGCGGCCTTTGCCGGAATCGCTGCGCTGGCCCCGGCGGCGCTGCTCGCCGGGCTGGACGGCTGGCTCGCGCCACTGCTGCCCGCCACCCGGGGGCTGCGCGATATTGCCGATGCTGATCTGGTCCGCGCCCTGTTCACCTCGCTGGCTTTTGCCGATCAGCAACGGCTGGCGCGGCTGGCTCCGGCGGACTATCGCACCCCGGCGGGCAGCACGCTGGCGATTGATTATGGTGCACAGGCCGGGCCGACCGTTCGCGTGCGGGTGCAGGAAATGTTCGGGCTGGCCGCCCACCCTTTGATTGGCGACCCGCCGGTGCCGCTCGTGCTGGCGCTGACCTCGCCCGCGCACCGCCCGATTCAGACCACCCGCGACCTCACCGGATTTTGGGCGGGCAGTTGGCGCGATGTCCAGCGTGAGATGAAAGGCCGCTACCCCAAACATCCCTGGCCCGACGACCCGGTCGCCGCAGTCGCAACCCGGCTGACCAAAGCAGCGGCGGCACGGGCGCAAACACCATGATGCTTGCGGGCGGCGCGGCGGCGGGTTAGGCGCGGCGGCGATGAACAGATTGGCCTATATCAGCACCCGGGGCGCAGCGGCGCCCCTTGATTTTCGCGGCGTCACGCTGGCCGGGCTGGCCAGCGACGGCGGCCTCTATGTCCCCAGCCGCTGGCCCCGGTTCAGCGCGGATGACATCGCCGCGCTGGCCGGGCTGGATTATGTCGAGACGGCGGTGCGGGTGATGATGCCCTTTGTTGCGGGCAGTCTGGACGAGGGTGAATTGCGGCGGTTGTGCCGCGCGGCCTATGGCGGTTTTGCCCATGCCGCGGTCACGCCGCTGGTGCAATTGGACCAGCGGCATTGGCTGCTGGAATTGTTCCATGGGCCAACGCTGGCGTTCAAGGATGTTGCGCTGCAACTGCTTGGCCAATTGTTCGCCCATTTTCTGGACGGCGGCGGCACCAAGCTGACGATCGTGGGCGCGACATCCGGCGATACCGGATCGGCGGCGATTGAGGCGGTGGCCGGGCGCGACCATATCCGCATTTTCATGCTGCACCCGGCGGGCCGGATCAGCGATGTCCAGCGCCGCCAGATGACCACGGTGATCGCCCCCAATGTCCACAATATCGCCATCGACGGCAGTTTCGACGACGCCCAGGCGATGGTGAAGCGGATGTTTGGCGACGGCGAAGTGACCCGCCGCCTGACCCTGTCGGCGGTAAACAGCATCAACTGGGCGCGGCTGATGGCCCAGATTGTCTATTATTTTTACGCCGCCGTCCGGCTGGGCGCGCCGGGCCGCGCGGTCGCGTTCAGCGTGCCGACCGGCAATTTCGGCGATGTATTTGCGGGCTATGTCGCCGCGCAAATGGGCCTGCCGGTCGCGCGGTTGGTGGTGGCGACCAACATCAACGATATTTTGCACCGGGCGCTGGCCAGCGGCGATTACAGCGCCGCCGCCGTCACCCCGACCAGCGCGCCCAGCATGGATATTCAGGTCAGCAGCAACTTCGAGCGGCTGTTGTTCGATCTGGCCGGATGCGACGGCCCGGCGCTGGCGGCGATGATGGCGGGATTTGAACGTGATCGGGCGCTGTCGTTGCCAGAATCGATGCGCGCTGATGCCGCCGGCCTGTTCGCCAGCGCCCGGGTGGACGGCGACGATATGGCCGGGGCGATGGCCAGCGCCAACCACCTTTATGGTCAGTTGATCGATCCGCACACCGCCATTGGCTTGGCGGCGGCGGGGCGCATTGCCCCGGATTTGCCGCCGGGCGTGCCGATGGTGACGCTGGCCACTGCCCACCCGGCAAAGTTTCGTGATGCGGTGGAACGGGCCACCGGCCTCCGCCCGGGGTTGCCGTCGCGGCTGGGCAATTTGTTCGATCGCGAAGAACGCTGCACCGCGCTGCCCGGCGATTATGGGGCGGTGAAGGATTTTGTGCTGGCCACGACCGCCAGTGGCTGATTTGCGGCCAGAATTGCTGATCGGTGGGGGCTGGGCGGATTATGCCCTGCTGGACAGCGGGGGTGGCCGCAAATATGAACGCTATGGCCCGCACCGCTTCATCCGGCCGGAGCCACAGGCGATGTGGGCAGCGGCGACCGCCGACTGGGACGCCGACGCCGAATTTGTGCCCGCATCCGATGCCGATGGCGGCGGGCGCTGGTACTTCGCCCGGCCAGTGCCCGCCGATGGCTGGCCGCTGGCGTGGCGCGAAGCGCGGTTCATGGCCCACTGCACCCCGTTTCGCCATCTGGGCTTTTTCCCCGATATGGCCCCGGTGTGGGACTGGCTGCGCGGCCAGGTGGACGGCATCGCCCGGCCAGAGTTTCTGAACCTGTTCGGTTATACCGGCGTCGGCAGCCAGGCGCTGGCCAGCGCCGGGGCGACGGTGACTCATGTTGACGCCAGCAAGAAAAGCGTGGCCCAGGCGCGCGCCAATGCCGAACTGGCGGACATGGCCGATGCGCCGGTGCGCTGGATCGTCGACGACGCCGCCAAATTTGTGGCGCGCGAGGTGCGGCGGGGGCGGCGCTATGATGCGATCCTGCTCGATCCGCCGAAATATGGCCGTGGTCCGGATGGCGAACGCTGGGATCTGGAAACGGATCTTGCGCCGCTGATGGCCGATTGCCGCCGGTTGCTGGACGCCGACAGCCGCGCCTTGTTCCTGACTGTTTACGCCGTGCGGATGTCGGCGCTGAGCCTGGGCGAATTGCTGCGCGATGCGCTCGGCGATCTGCCTGGACAGGTGGAATGCGGCGAACTGGCGGTGCGCGAGGCCGCGCGCGGCAAGCTGTTGCCCACCGCCATCTGGGCGCGCTGGTCGAACCGGGGCTAACCCCCACGCCGCTTACCCCAGCATCGGTTTCAAATATTGGCCGGTAAAGCTGGCCGGATTGGCAGCCACTTGCTCTGGCGTGCCCTCCGCGACAATCCGGCCGCCCTTCACCCCGCCCTCTGGCCCCATGTCGATCACATGGTCGGCGGTTTTGATGACATCCAGATTATGTTCGATCACCACCACGCTGTTGCCCTGCTCCACCAGCGCATGCA
>DAIUBZ010000047.1:0-694 GCA_036846445.1 Sphingopyxis sp.
CAGCGGTCAATCCGATGATCAAGATCACCAATATCGTGGCGATCCTGTTGCTGGCAGCGCTGGCCCACAGCGGCTGATCATCCGGCTGGCTCCGCCCCGCCGCGCCTTATTGCACCAGTGGCGTGGTGGGGCAGCCGGCCAAGCAGGCTGATCGCTGGCTGGTGCCTCCAGCGGCGCATTCCATCCATCCCTGCGGCTTTACAAATGCCGCCGGGCAGTGAAATATTTCATTTGGGCGCTCCAATTCGTGGTGCGCTGGCTCGTCCTGCCTGTCATGGCGGGCCAAGCAATGCAGCAAAAAATGCGGAAATACCTGTCGGGCAGTGCGTTGGTGATGGTCGCAATGCTGGGTGCAACTTCCGCCATGCCCGCCACTGCCGCGACGGCGGCTGCCACCCCGTCTGAAATTGTGGTCCGGGTCAAAAATGGCCGGGTGGCGACCGAGGTTTTTGGCAAACGCCCCTATGTCCGCAACCCGGCGCTGTCGCCCGACGGCACCAAGGTGGCGTTGATGATGAGCGTCAACGGGGTGGACCGGCTGGGCTGGCTTGATCTGAACAAGCCCGGCACCCCGCCCAAATTTTTCGCGGTTGCCGAGGAGTTTCGGGAGGCGGGCGACCGCACCATCGGCACTTGGCGCTGGGTGGGTGAACGCACGATTGTGTTCAGCCTGGCGTCGCGAGAAATCTTGTTC
>DAIUBZ010000047.1:704-10959 GCA_036846445.1 Sphingopyxis sp.
GACGCCGTCGTCTTCAAGGTGCTGGGGGCGACGCGCGGTGACCTGGTGCGGCTGGCCGCTTATGACATTGTTGGCGGCAAGACGACTCCGCTGGCGTGGGAAGGTGCGGCGGGCAATGCCGGCAATATATTGCATGTCGATCATGCCGCCGAGACGGTTTTGATCCAGCGCAGCCCACTGCGCGGCGAGGGCACGGGCGGCACGCCCGAAGTGGTCAGCGCCAATGTGCGCGACGGCAAGGTGAATATGGTTCAGCGGCCCAATCCGGTGGCCAACAGCGGCTGGATCGTCGACGGCAATGGTGTTGTGCGCGCGTCCGTTGGCGGGACGGAAAGCGGGCGGCAGCGGCTGATGTACCGTTCCAACTCAAGCCAGCAGCTGCGGACGGTAACAAACGACCGCGACGAAAGCTTCACCGGCACCCAGATTGTCCCCAGCGTGTTTCTGCCGGAGGCTGACATGGCGCTGGCCACCAGCAACCATAGTGGTTTCCGCCGGGTGTATAAGGTCAATATGGCGACGATGGAAATTGTCGGCGAGCCGCTGTTCGGCGTGCCGGGACATGATGTGACCGCCATTATTCCCAACCGCAGCCGCGATGGCATGCTGGGCGTGCGCTACATCGACAACCGCGCCCGGATCAAATGGTTCGACGAGCGCCTGGCCGCAGTTCAGCAATTTTTCGACGAGGATTTTGGCGAGGCCAATATGCAATTGGTGTCCGCCAACGAAGATTATAGCCGTTTGATTCTGTCGATTGGGCCGGTGCACGCGCCCGGCGGCTATTATATTTATGACACTGAGGCCGGGCAGCTCCGCCTGCTCGACTGGGCGCATCCAGTTTTGAAGGGTGCTGAAATGAACCCGATGGAGACTATCCGGTACACCGCGTCCGATGGCATGGAGATCCCCGCAGTGGTCACCTATCCCCGCCATCGCCCGCATCGCAAGAATTTGCCGGTGGTGGTGATGCCGCATGGCGGCCCATTCGGGGTGCGCGATCAGGAAGAATTCGGCTTTTTCCCGTGGCACCAAGCGCTTGCCGAATTGGGCTATGTGGTGATCCAGCCCAATTATCGCGGGTCAGGCGGTTTTGGCCGCGAGTTTGTGCTCGAGGGGCGCAAGCCCGATGGCTATGGTCAGCGGATGCAGGATGACAAAAATGACGCCGTCACCTGGTTTGCCCAGACCGGGCTGATCGACAAGGACCGGGCCTGCATCATGGGCTGGTCCTATGGCGGCTATGCCGCCGCGCGCGGGGCGCAGCGCGATGCCGATGTCTGGAAATGCGCCATTGCCGGGGCAGGCGTTTATGATTTCCCGATGATGAGGGCGTTCGATACCGACACATTCGGCAGCTTTGGCGCCAGCTTCCAGGCCACGGCCGACAATCTGGTCGCCATTTCGTCGGCCCGCAACACCGGCGGCAAATGGGCACCGATCCTGATTGTCGCCGGGGTGCGCGATGCCCGTATCCCGATGGAACAGTCGCGCACGCTCGTGTCGCGGCTGAAAAGCAGCGGCAAGCGGGAAGGGGTAGATTTCCGCTATATCGAGCAGCCCAAGGGCACCCACAATCTGCCCTATGAAGATGTTCATATCGAATGGCTGGTCGAATCGGAAAAATGGCTGGAGCGGTTCAACCCGGCCTATCTGGATACTGATCCTGACAAGCCCTTGCCGGTGTCCGTCACCGCAGCGATCAAATAGGCCGTTAGCGCCGCCGCCCCGGCCCCAGCCGCCCCCGCGGATGGGGCCGGGCGGCGCGCGCAACGGCGCAATGGTGCGGGGGTGGCATTTTTGTTGCGAATCTGTTAACACCAACAATGACTGGCGGGATGGATTTTTGGACGGCAATGGTCTGCCTTGGGCCATGCGCCGATTTGTCCCGCCGGATGCAATGGAGCCATACCGCTTGACACTCTGACAATTGCATTGGCCATGGCCTGACCTACGCCCGCTTTGCGGCGCGACGGCGGGGCTGTGTTGTCCGGTTCAGTGCATGGCGGACAGGAGTGCGGGCGCGGCGCGAGGAAAGGATTTTTGATGACTGCCAAGCCGCTGTTGTTCGATGTTGGTGACTATGTTGTCTATCCCAAACATGGGGTGGGCCGGGTGATTGAATTGCAAAAATCGGAAATCGCCGGAATGCAGCTTGAGCTGTATGTGCTGCGGTTCGAGAAAGACAAAATGACCCTGCGCGTGCCGACCAACAAGGCCGAAGGCGTGGGAATGCGCAAATTGTCGTCGGACAAGACGCTGCGCGAGGCGCTGGACGTGCTGACGACCAAGCCCCGGGTGAAGCGGACCATGTGGTCGCGCCGGGCGCAGGAATATGAGGCCAAGATCAACAGCGGCGATCTGGTGTCCATTGCCGAGGTGACGCGCGATTTGTTCCGGGCCGACGACCAGCCTGAGCAAAGCTATTCCGAGCGCCAGATCTTTGAGGCGGCATCCAGCCGTCTGGCCCGCGAACTGGCAGCAATGGAGGAAACCGACGAAAAAACCGCGCTGGGCAAGATCAAGGACATATTGAACCAATATGCCCCGCAATATTATGCCGAGAAAAGCGCCTGAGGGGTGACCGGGCGGGGGCCATGTGGGTTCCCGCCCAACTGCCTTATCCGTCGGGCCCCGGCGCGCCTTATCCGTCGGGCCCCGGCGCGCCTTATCCGTCGGGCCCCGGCCCGAGTGCCGGGTCCAGATCACGGGGGCGGATCAGCAGCGACAGGCGGGCCGGGGCCGCGGCATCGCGCCAGATGTCCCCGGCAAAATTGAGTTCCGCCAGCGTGGCGGTCGGCAATTTCTGCTCCACCGCTGCCCGCCGTGCCTGTTCATCCGGGTCATCGCTGGCATCTGGCACCATGGTCAGAACCAAATCCTCAAGCCCCGGATTGTGGCCCGCCACCAGCACATGCGCGCCGGGGTCGGCCATGTCGCGGACCACGTCCATGATGGTGACTGACGAGGCGAGATACAGCCGCCGGTCCCAGCCGATGGCCAGATGGTCCAGTCCGGCGGCGGGCAGAAATATCGCCAGAGTTTCGGCCACGCGCACAGCGGGTGAGGCCAATATCTGCACCGGCGCGGCGCGGTTCAGTGCCCGCCAATGCTGGCCGACCAGCGCCGCCCCGGCGGCGCCGCGCGCATTGATCTTGCGGTCATAATCCCGGACCATCGGCTGGTCCCAACTGGATTTGGCGTGGCGCAGGATGGTCAGGCTGGTCACGCGCGGCTCCGGTCGCAGGGGATGGTCCCGCCCATGTTCTGCCCCATAATCACTGCGGTGGGAAGGGCGGATTTTCAGCCATTTGCCGGGCGGGTGGGCGCGATTTGGCCGCGCTCTGCCACGCCGCCACCTGCGCCGCCGCCGCGTCCAGCGTGACCCGGCGCACCGGGGTGCCAGCGGGAAAGGCGCTCAGCAGGCGCGATGGCACCGCCGCTGACAACAGGACAAATTGGCCGACATCGCTGCCGCGCCGGATCAGCCGCCCGAACGCCTGCGCCAGCCGCGCCCGCACCACCGCATCGTCATAGGCGCTGCCGCCGCCGACCAGCCGCCGCGCGGCGTGGAGCAGGGTGGGGCGCGGCCACGGCACCCCCTCCATCACCACCAGCCGCAGCGCCTCGCCCGGCACATCGACGCCGTCGCGCAGCGCGTCGGTGCCGAGCAGGGCGGCGCGGGGGTCGTCGCGGAAGATATCGACCAGCGTGCCCGGCTCCAGCGGATCGACATGCTGGGCGTAAAGCGGGTGGCCCAGCCGGGCCAGATGATCGGCGATTCCTGCATGAACCTGCCGCAAGCGCCGGATCGCGCCGAACAACCCCAATGTGCCGCCGCCCGCCGCGACGATCAAGCGGCCATAAGCGCCCGCCAGCGCGGCCGGATCGCCCCGGGCAATGTCGGTGACGATCAGCACCTCGGCCTGCCGCGCATAATCAAACGGGCTGGGGATGGCGTGGTGGGTGGGGGTCACGCCCAGATAGGCCGCGCCGCAGCGGGCGTCGGCCTGGTCCCAATCGCCCCCGGCACGCAGCGTGGCCGATGTCACCATCACCCCGTGCGCCGGGGCGAACACCAGCCGGGCCAGGGGCTCAGCGGGATTGAGCCAGCGGCGGTGGAGGCCGCAGTCAAACAGCCGCCCGTCAAACCGCTCCACCGCCAGCCAATCGACAAACAGGGGATCAACCGGGCCGCCGACCCGGCCCAGCAGCGCGGCCCACGCGTTCAATGTGTCACAGCGCAGGCCAAGGCTGGCCCGCGCGCCATCGACCCGCGCCCGGGCCTGGCCGTCCAGCCAGTCGGGCGGGGTTTCCACCAGCTCCTCAAGCCGCTGCGCCAGCCGGGTCAGCGGGCGGACGATCAGGCTGAGCGCGTCCGCCGCCGCCGCCGCCGCGCCGACCAGCGCCGGGTCGGGATCGACCAGATCGGTTTCCAGACCATAGCCCCCGCCGCCATCCCCGCTGGCCGGGGCGCGCGCGAACACCATCGCCGCTGCTGCCGCCAGCAATTGTTCCAGCGGGCCGCTCGGCTCCGCCGCCGCAGGGTCAATCCGCGTCAGCCAGCCATCGGCCGGCAGCGCCGCCGCCGCCGCGACGCTGGCATGGATCGCCGCCTCTGCCGCGCTGTCATAGCTGGCGACATCGGCCAGCCGCGCGGCCAGTCCGCGCCGTCGTCCCCGCGCCTTGGTCTCCGGGCCGATCAGCCAGCGCCGCAGCTCGATCAATTCCTGTCCGGTCAGTGCGACGGCAAAGCTGGCGTCGGCGGCATCGAACAGATGATGGCCCTCGTCAAAAATCAGCCGGTCCGCGGCGGGGGTGCCGGGCCGCTGGCGGACCGCCTGCACCATCGTCAGGGCGTGGTTGGCGATCACGATCCGGGCGTGGGCGGCGGCGCGCTGGTTATGTTCGATGAAGCATTTGCGATAATGCGGGCAGCCGGCATAGACGCATTCGCCGCGCCGATCGGTCAGCGCCGAATGGCCGCTGCGCCGAAACAGGCCGGGCAACCAGCCAGGCAGATCGCCGCCCACCATATCGCCGTCGCGGGTATAAAGCGCCCAGCGCGCCACCAGATATGCCAGCATGGCGGCCCGCCCGGCAAAGCCGCCTTGCAACGCATCCTCAAGGTTCAAGAGGCACAGATAATTTTCCCGCCCCTTGCGCACCACCACCGCGTCGTTGCCTCCGGCGCTCGCCTGATGCGCGCTCGCCGCCCGCCGGGCCTCGCGCGCCAACTGGCGTTGCAGCGCCTTGGTATAGGTTGACACCGTCACCTGCCCGCCCGCGCTGGCGGTCCACAGGCTGGCGGGGGCCAGATAGCCCAGCGTCTTGCCAATTCCCGTCCCGGCTTCGGCAATCACCAGCCTGGGCGCGCCGGTGCGCGGACGCGCGGCGAACATCGCCGCCGCCGCCAGCGCATAATCGCGCTGGCCGGGACGCGGTTCGGCGGTATCGCCGACCAGCCGCGTCAATTGGTCCAGCACCGCGCCATCGTCCAGCACCACGGTGCGCGGCGGCGGCGGCGGCGCGGTTTCGTCCCATTCCGGCAACCGGGAAAACAGCCAGCCGCCGGGGGTGTCATCGGGCGGCAGCCGATCCATCACCATCCCCGCCCACGCCCAGCGGTGGCGGGCCAGCCCGCGCACGCTGCCCCATGCCCCGCCGCGCTGTGGCCACACCGGATCGGCCACCACCGCCAGCAGCGCCGCCGCCAGCGGGCCAAGGGTGGCGGCGACATCCGCCTCCGCACCCGCCAGCGGCTGGCCCAGCGCCCGCGCCAGTCCCGCCGGGGTTGGCACACAAAACCGGGCCGGATGCACAAATGCGAACAGTTCGAGCAGGTCGAGGCAGGGCAATTCCCCCGCCCCCAGCCGTTGGCCGGTGAGCACCGCGTTCAACACCAGATGCGGCGTGGCGGCCAGTGCAGCGATGGCGGCGGGGCGATCAATCCGGCGGCTGGCCCCGTCCGCATCGGCCAGCCAGATGCCGGCATGGCTGGCGTAAAGCGCGGGCAGGGGCAGGCGGTCGGTCACCGGAGCGAGCTTAGGGCCGGAACCACCGGGCGGCAAATGCGAACCGCACCGCGCGCCCCGATCAGCCCAGCAACCCCCGCAGCATCGGCAGCCCGGCCATCAGGTTGAGGTTCTGAACACAGGCCCCGCTGGCCCCCTTGCCCAGATTGTCCAGCCGGGCGATCAGCCGGGCGCGGGTGCCATCGGCATTGCCCGCCACGAACAGCTCAATCCGGTCGCTGGGCGGTGCATCGCTGGCCAGACACAGTTCGCCGTCCGCAGGCACGTCGCTGACGCCCACCAGGGCGCTATCGGCATAGGTTTCGGCCAATATCGCCCGCGCCCGCGCCGCGCCGCCGGGGGCCAGCGCCACTGGCACCTCGACCAGCATGCCGCGATAGGCGGGGATGACGGCGGGCGCAAAAATCGGCGGGTGGGCCACCCCGGCATAATGCTGCATCTCGGCCAGATGCTTGTGGTCCATGCCCAGCCCATAGCTGCGATACGCCGGGGCAGCGGCGGCGGCAAAGCGGGCAATCAGCGCCTTGCCGCCGCCGCTATATCCCGAAACCGCATTCACGCTCAGCACCGCATCCGCCGCAATCAGCCCGGCGGCGACCAATGGCGCGACCAGCGCCAGAAAGCCGGTGGGGTAACAGCCCGGATTGCTGACCCGCGCGCTGCTGGCGATCCGCTGCATCTGACCCTGCCCGAGTTCGGCAAAGCCATAGGTCCAGCCGGGCGCGGTGCGGTGGGCGCTGGAGGCGTCGATGATCCGAACATGGCGCAGGCCCGCCGCCAGCCCCACCGCCGCGCGGGCGGCATCGTCGGGCAGGCATAAAATGGTGATATCGGCCGCAGCCATGGCGGCGCGCCGCGCCTCGTCCAGTTTGCGGTCGGCATCGGCCAGCGCGATCAGCCGGATATCATCGCGCCCGGCCAGCCGCTGGGCGATTTCCAGCCCGGTGGTGCCGGCCGCACCGTCAATGAACACCGCGGCCATGGCGCTCAGCCTGCCACCGGGCCAAGCGCATCGGCGCGGCAATAGCCAACCAGATGGCCGTCCACCGCAAAGCCCCACGCCCAATCGCCGGTCACGTCCAAAACCGCGAACAGCCCGCCGTCCGCCAATGTTGTCCGCACTTCGCTCGCCGTATCGGCGGCGGCAAACACCGGCGCGGCATCGGCAGCACAGCGGCGGACCAGCGGCGCGGCATAATGGGGAGCAAAATGCTGGCCCGCCAGCGCCACATCGGCCAGATCGGCGCGCACCGCATCGGTCAGCGGATCGTGGCACCGCGACACGCCGGACAGGTGGAAGCGCGCCGTCCGGCCTGCCACCGGGCCGGCATCGCCGCTGCTGGATTGTTGCTTGCCCATCACTGCTTGCCCCGCGCGAAACCGTTGGTCAGCCGGTAGAGGCAGGGTAACGCAATTGCAACATCGCCCACAGCGCGCGCAGGCCCAGCGCCGCGCCGCCGCGTGGCCGCCCGGGCCGGTCGCTGGCCGCCCAGGCAAAGGTGTCGATATGCACCCAGCGGTCGGGGTCGGGCACAAAGCGGGCCAGAAACAACGCCGCCGTCACCGCCCCGGCAAAGGCCCCCGGCGCGCTGTTGACCATATCGGCAATGTCGGATTTCAGCATATCGTCATAACCGGGCCACAGCGGCAGCGGCCACAGCGGATCGTCGTGCGCGGTCCCGGCGGCAGTGATTGCGCTGGCGAGATCGGGGCTGCCGCTGAACAGGGCGGGCAGGTCGGGGCCGAGCGCCACCCGGGCCGCGCCGGTCAGCGTGGCAAAATCGACCATCAAATCGGGCTGGTGCGCCGACGCTGCGGTCAGGGCATCGGCCAGCACCAGCCGCCCCTCCGCATCGGTGTTGGTGATTTCCACGGTCAGGCCGCCCCGGCTGGTCAGCACATCGCCGGGCCGGAACGCATCGCCGCTGATCGCATTTTCCGCCGCGGGGATCAGGCAATGCAGCCGCACCGGCAGGCCCGCCGCCATCACCAGTTCCGCCAGCGCCAGGGCATGGGCCGCGCCGCCCATATCCTTTTTCATCAGCGCCATGCCGGTGGTGGGTTTGATGTTCAGCCCGCCGCTGTCGAACGTCACCCCCTTGCCAATGATCGCAAGGCGCGGCGCATCAGCGCGGCCCCAGTGGATTTCGATCAGCCGGGGCGCATGGTGCCGCGCCGCCGCCCGGCCCACCGCGTGGATCAGCGGATAGCCGCTGGCCAGCGCATCGCCGCTGGTAACGGTCAATTGCCCGCCGTGAGCAGCGGCGATGGCGGCGGCAACGGCCTCCAGCCCCGCCGGGCCCATATCGGCGGCGGGGGTGTTGACCAGATCGCGCACCCGCATCACCGCCCGCGCCTCGGCCAGCGCGGGGGCAATCGCGCCGACATCATGGGTCAGCCACACCGGCTCTGCCGGGGGCGGCTCCGCCCCCCGATAACGGTCAAAGCGATATTGGCCGATCAACCAGCCAAACAGCAATTTTTGGGGTTCCGCCGCCGGGTTGCCCGCCGCCAGCCGGTAATGGCCATGGGGCAGCCGCGCCGCCGCCCCGGCCAGCGTATAACTGTCCACACCGCCGCTGCCCAGCCCGATGGCCACGTCCCAATCCTCGGCCCCGTCGCCCGGCATGATCGCCATTTGCCCGGCCTTGGCGCCAAAGCGATGCGCGGCCAGCGCGGCGCGGGCGCGCGGCGGGCATGTGTTCAACCAGCCGTCATGATCGGCGGCGGCCACCAGATGGACCCGGCGCGCGGGCTGCCCCTTGTCAGGCTGGATTAGCTGTGAGATATTTTTCATGGCCCGTGTTTAACCAGTTTGCAGGAAAAGAAAATATGGCGAGGCACCGGATATCTGAGTGCGGTTTGGCCGGGGTGGCGGCGTTGATGCTGGCCGCGCTGATGCTGGCGGCATGCGGCCCCGCTGCGCGCGGCGGCGATGAACCCGCCCCGGCTGAGGCGAGTGGCGGCGCGGCGTCCGGCGCGGCGGCAGCATCGGCGGCGACATCCGCGCAGGGCGGCAGCGCCAGTGCCGCCGCCAGTGCCGCCGCCGCTGGCGGCAATGCTGTGGCCGAGGCCAATGACGATTATCAGTTCGAATATGCCTATCCCGCGGCAGCGGCGGCGACCCCGCCCTTGGCCGCCGAGCTTGACCAGCGCCGGGCGGCGGCACTGGCCGCGCTGAAACAGGAAAGCAGCGCGGCGCGGGCCGAGGCAGAGGCAAGCGGCTTTGACTATCGCCCGCACAGCCTGGAGGTGGAGTGGCAGCAGGCGGTGAACCTGCCCGCCTATCTCAGCCTGTCGGCGACCATCGCCAGCTATGGCGGCGGCGCGCACGGCAATGTCGGCTTTGACGCGCTGATCTGGGACCGGGCCGCCAGCCGTGCCCGCCGCCCGCTGACGCTGTTCGCCAGCGCGGCGGCCTTTGACCGCGCGGTCAGCCCGGCCTTTTGCCGTCTGCTCGACCGCGAACGGGTGCGGCGGCGCGGCGCGCCCGTGTCCGCCGACCGCAGCGGGACATTCGAGGATTGCATCGCCGCCAGCGAACAGACGCTGGTGCTGGGATCAGCGAGCGGGGCGGGCTTTGACCGGATGACCATCCTGATCGGCCCCTATGCGGCTGGCCCCTATGCCGAGGGGGTGTATGAGATCAACCTGCCCGTCACCGCCGCCGTGCTGGACGCCGTGGCGCCGGAGTTTCGCGCGGCGTTCCGGCTGGGGCAATAGGGCGGACGCGGCGCATTACATCAGATCGCGCTGGCAACGTCGGCCAAGGACACTAAGCTCCGCCGCGCCAGTGAGCGTCGGCTATTGGGGCGGGTTGACCGGCGAGCGAATGACCGCAATTGGGTGGCAACCTGACCGACTGCTTTTGGGGCGTTACGCAAGCCAGTTGGCCAGGCAATGAGGAGGGCAGACCAGAGGACGATCAGTCTCTCTGGGAATCCGATCAATCGCCCTTGGGACAATCGGGTTGGATGCTAAAGCCACGCTCGTCCCGCTTCATCTCGAAGACCTTGCCCACCGGGAAGCATACGGAGTATTCATTGACCAGGAGCGCCTGACTTTGCGCGCCGCGTCCTCGAATTCGCTCCTCGCCCAATTCATTTCACGGCTGAAATAGAATTCGAGCAGGTCGCCAAGTTCGACTGGGTCGCTTTTGAATTCGTCCCAATGTTCGAGGATCAGGTCCCATCTTGTCCCGTGCAGGGCCCAACTGTTCC